>NZ_GL882828.1:27522-40674 GCF_000195655.1 Klebsiella sp. MS 92-3 | reverse complement strand
GTCCGACGGACAGGCGATGCGCATCACAGTATGAGAATTACTGACGGAACGGATTGCTGCCGCTGCTCTGGTTGGTCCGTGCGGACACCGGCTTCACCGCCGCGGTAGTGTTGCCGTAGCCATCAGCGGTGGCATCCTGTTGCGGATTTTCCGGCGCGACGCTATCTGCGGAGGTGGAGATGGGTTTACCCAGCGTGTTGTTCAGGGCGACCAGATCCTGCTCGTTCAGGGTACCTAACGCCGACTTAATGTTCAGCTCGTTGATCAGGTAGTTGTAGCGCGCATTGGAGAGCTGCTGCTTAGCGTTATACAGCGTAGTGGTGGCGTCGAGGACGTCAACGATCGTACGCGTACCCACCGAGTAGCCAGCTTCCATGGCATCCAGGGAGCTTTGCGCAGAGACCACCGCCTGTTTGTAGGCGTTGATGCTGCTGATGGAGGCGTTCACGTTGTTAAACGATGAACGCACAGTCTGCACGACGCTGCGGTGGGCGCTTTCCAGCTGCTCGCTGGCGCCAACGAAGTTGTATTGCGCCTGTTTGACCTGCGAGGTCACCGCGCCGCCCTGATACAGTGGCAGAGAGAAGTTCAGGCCGATTTGGTTCTGCCCGGCATCGTTATCCTGGTATTGCTGAGGATTATTATGGGTTTTTGAACCACTGTAGCTAGTATTCGATATCCCACTCGACGCGGATAGGCTGAGCGTCGGCAAATGGCCGTCCTGCGCCTGGCGAATCTGCTCGCGAGCCAGGTCCTGGTTCAGACGCGCCTGCAGCAGCGACAGGTTGCGGTTCTCCGCTTCCTTCAGCAGGGCGTTGACCGCCTGCGGCTTGTTGGTTTTGAAGCCATTCACGTTCAGGGAGGCCAGCTCCGGATAGTAATTACCGGTGACCTGACGCAGTTCTTCGACGGCGTTGTCGAGATCGTTACGCGCGGTGACTTCGTTCGCCAGCACGGCATCGTATTGTGAACGGGCGTTCTGTACGTCGGTGATCGCCACCAGGCCTACGTTAAAGCGCTGCGTGGTTTGATCCAACTGGCGGTAAATAGCCTGTTTCTGCGCTTCGGTATAGGAGAGCGTGTCGATGGCGGCCAGCACTTTAAAATAGGCCGTCGCGGTATTCAGAATCAGTGTTTGCTGATCGGTCTGATACGTGACATCCTGAATCCCTGCCGTTTTTTCCTGCAGCGTCAGGGCGCGCCATTTCGACATATCAAACAGAACCTGCGTTAACTGCAGCGAGCCGCTGGTGACGTTTGAATTGATGCCGTTGCTGTCGCGATAGCCATTGTTATAGGTATAATCCGCTCCCAGCCCAAGCTGAGGCAGTAATGGACTGCGCGCTTCGTTGATCTTTTCGAACGCGGCGTCACGATCGGCTGCCGATTTACGCAGATCGGGGTTGCTGATGCGTGCCTGCTGGTAAACCTGAAGCAGGTTTTCCGCCTGGCTCATGGCGCTGAACCCGGTCAGGCTCAGGCCGATAAGAATGGGGAGCAATTTCTTCATTTGCATTCCTTGTTGTGAAGCATTTAGCGCTGGTCTAATTCTAAGAAAAATTCCGCTGATTGTATCGATTCTGCCGCCGTAAAAAGTTGGCGTTACGTGCCATCCGGCGGTAATTTGCACCAATCTAACATACGGACCGTAAAACGGTAGCCAAACGGTTTGGAAATCCCTAATTTCAGATTCGCAGGACATGACAATGAGCAAACCCACGCAGCAGGGAATTACCTTCTCCAAAAATGATGTAGAAATTATTGCACGCGAAACGCTATATCGTGGTTTTTTTTCGCTCGATTTATACCGTTTTCGCCACCGCCTGTTTAACGGCGGCATGAGTGGCGAAATCACCCGTGAAATTTTTGAGCGCGGGCACGCCGCCGTCTTGCTACCCTTTGACCCGGTGCGCGACGAAGTGGTGCTGGTCGAACAAATCCGTATCGCCGCCTATGATACCAGCGAGAGCCCGTGGCTGCTGGAGATGGTCGCCGGCATGATTGAAGCGGGTGAAACGGTGGAAGATGTTGCCCGTCGGGAAGCGCTGGAGGAGGCCGGGCTTGAAGTTGGGCGGACGAAACCAATATTAAGCTATCTGGCCAGTCCCGGCGGCACCAGCGAACGGTTATCGATCCTGGTGGGAGAAGTTGATGCATCGACGGCAAAAGGCATTCACGGCCTGGCCGAGGAAAACGAGGATATTCGGGTGCATGTGGTGAGTCGGGAGCAGGCTTACCAGTGGGTAGAAGAGGGGAAAATCGACAACGCAGCCTCTGTCATCGCCTTGCAATGGCTGCAATTGCATTATCACAATTTACGAAATGAGTGGACAAAATGAAGCGTTATACACCTGACTTCCCTGAGATGATGCGCCTGTGCGAGACCAACTTCGCGCAGTTGCGCCGCCTGTTGCCGCGAACGGATGCAGCGGGTGAGAAGGTAAGCTATCAGGTGGGAAGCGCGCAGTATCGGTTAACGATAGTTGAATCGACCCGCTACACTACTCTGGTGGCAATAGAGCAGACTCTGCCTGCAGTGAGCTACTGGAGCCTGCCATCGATGACCGTCCGCCTCTACCATGACGCCATGGTGGCCGAAGTGTGTTCGAGTCAGCAGATCTTTCGCTTCAAAGCGCGATATGATTATCCTAATAAAAAGTTGCATCAACGCGACGAAAAGCATCAAATTAACCAGTTTTTGGCCGACTGGCTGCGTTACTGTTTAGCACATGGAGCGATGGCGATTCCGGTTTGTTAGCGTCGTTAAACCTAAGGACACCATTTGGAAAGCCTGTTAAACCTACCTCTGGCTGGTGAGGCCAGAGTCAGGATATTACAAATTACTGATACTCACCTGTTTGCTGAAAAGCATGAAACGTTGTTAGGCATCAATACCTGGGATAGCTATCAGGCCGTACTGTCGGCCATTCATGCCTCACAGCGTCCATGCGATCTGATTGTCGCAACAGGCGATCTGGCGCAGGACCACTCCTCCGCGGCCTATCAGCATTTTGCTGAGGGCATCGCGAGTTTTGCTGCACCCTGCGTCTGGCTACCGGGCAACCATGATTTCCAGCCGGCGATGTACAGCACCCTGCAGGAGGCGGGCATTTCCCCTGCCAAGCGCGTGTTTCTCGGCGATCGCTGGCAGATCCTGCTGCTCGACAGCCAGGTGTTTGGCGTTCCCCATGGCGAGCTGAGCGACTTCCAGCTGGAGTGGCTCGAACATAAGCTGGCGGAGGCGCCGGAGCGCTATACCTTACTCCTGCTGCACCATCATCCGCTGCCGGCCGGCTGCAGCTGGCTGGATCAGCATAGTCTGCGCAATGCCGGCGCGCTGGACAGCGCGTTGAGCGCCTGGCCGCGGGTGAAGCATCTTTTGTGCGGCCATATTCATCAGGAACTGGATCTCGACTGGAATGGCCGGCGCATGATGGCGACGCCGTCGACCTGCGTCCAGTTTAAACCGCACTGTGCCAATTTCACTCTGGATACGGTGTCACCGGGCTGGCGCTGGCTGGAGCTTCACCCTGACGGGACGCTGACCACCGAAGTGTGCCGCCTGGAAGGCGCCGCGTTTCATCCGGATATTGCTTCAGAAGGCTACTGATGGCGACGCTCCTTTATCTGCATGGCTTTAACAGCTCTCCGCGCTCGGCGAAGGCGACGGCGTTAAAGACCTGGCTGGCGCAGCACTATCCTGAGATCACCATGGTGGTGCCGGAGTTGCCGCCTTACCCGGCGGAAACGGCGGAGCTGTTGGAGTCCATCGTGCTGGAGCACGGCGGCGAGCCGCTGGGGGTCGTAGGGTCGTCGCTGGGCGGCTACTACGCGACCTGGCTTTCGCAGTGCTTTATGCTGCCGGCGGTGGTGGTTAACCCGGCGGTGCGGCCGTTTGAACTACTAAACAATTTTCTCGGCCACAATGAGAATCCATACACCGGGCAGCAATATGTGCTAGAGTCTCGCCATATTTACGATCTCAAAGTCATGCAAATCGACCCGCTCGAAGCGCCGGATTTACTCTGGCTGCTGCAGCAGACCGGGGATGAAGTGCTTGATTACCGCCAGGCCGTGCATTACTACGCCTCTTGCCGGCAGACGGTAGAGGAGGGCGGTAATCACGCATTTGTCGGCTTTGACGATCATTTCACTCAGATTATCGAATTTCTCGGCCTGCGCTAAACGGCCCTGAACGACCTACGAATACACACCATGACGCAATCTTCATATAATGCTGATGCCATTGAGGTACTCACCGGGCTAGAGCCGGTGCGCCGCCGTCCGGGCATGTATACCGACACCACTCGTCCTAACCATCTTGGTCAGGAAGTTATTGATAACAGTGTGGATGAAGCGCTGGCAGGCCACGCCAAACGCGTGGAAGTTATCCTTCATGCCGACCAGTCCCTGGAGGTCATTGACGATGGTCGTGGGATGCCGGTCGACATCCACCCGGAAGAGGGCGTGCCGGCGGTTGAGCTGATCCTCTGCCGGCTGCATGCGGGCGGTAAGTTTTCCAATAAAAACTATCAGTTTTCCGGCGGCCTGCACGGGGTGGGGATCTCGGTGGTCAACGCCCTGTCAAAACGCGTGGAGGTCAACGTGCGTCGCGACGGTCAGGTCTACAGCATCGCCTTTGAAAATGGTGAAAAAGTGGAAGACCTGCACGTCACCGGCACCTGCGGCAAACGCAATACCGGGACCAGCGTCCATTTCTGGCCGGACGAAAGCTTCTTCGACAGCCCGCGCTTTTCCGTTTCACGTCTGACCCACCTGTTAAAAGCGAAAGCGGTGCTGTGCCCGGGCGTGGAAATTGTTTTCCGCGACCAGGTGAACAACAGCGAGCAGAGCTGGTGCTATGCCGATGGCCTGAACGATTACCTGAGCGAAGCGGTGAACGGCCTGCCGCTGCTGCCGGAAAAACCATTCGTCGGCGCCTTCTCCGGCGAGACGGAGGCGGTGGACTGGGCGCTGCTGTGGCTGCCGGAAGGCGGCGAACTGCTGACCGAGAGCTACGTGAACCTGATCCCGACTATGCAGGGCGGGACGCACGTTAACGGTCTGCGTCAGGGGCTGCTCGACGCGATGCGTGAGTTCTGCGAGTACCGTAATATCCTGCCGCGCGGCGTGAAGCTGTCAGCGGAAGATATCTGGGATCGCTGCGCGTACGTGCTGTCGGTGAAGATGCAGGATCCGCAGTTCGCCGGGCAAACCAAAGAGCGCCTGTCGTCGCGCCAGTGCGCGGCGTTCGTCTCCGGCGTGGTGAAGGACGCCTTCAGCCTGTGGCTGAATCAGAACGTGCAGGCCGCGGAGCTGCTGGCGGAGATGGCCATCTCCAGCGCCCAGCGCCGTCTGCGCGCCGCCAAAAAAGTGGTGCGCAAAAAGCTGACCAGCGGTCCGGCGCTGCCGGGTAAGCTGGCGGACTGTACCGCCCAGGATCTGAACCGTACCGAGCTGTTCCTCGTCGAAGGGGATTCGGCGGGCGGCTCAGCCAAGCAGGCGCGCGATCGCGAATATCAGGCGATCATGCCGCTGAAGGGCAAGATCCTTAATACCTGGGAAGTCTCTTCCGATGAAGTGTTAGCTTCGCAAGAAGTGCACGACATTTCGGTGGCGATTGGTATTGACCCGGATAGCGATGATTTAAGCCAGCTGCGCTACGGTAAAATTTGCATTCTGGCGGATGCGGACTCCGATGGTCTGCACATTGCCACCCTGCTGTGCGCGCTGTTCGTAAGACATTTCCGTACCCTCGTGAAAGAGGGGCACGTCTATGTGGCGCTACCGCCGCTGTACCGTATCGACCTCGGTAAAGAGGTTTACTACGCGCTGACGGAAGAAGAAAAAACCGGCGTGCTGGAGCAGCTAAAGCGCAAGAAGGGCAAGCCAAACGTCCAGCGCTTTAAAGGGCTCGGTGAGATGAACCCGATGCAGCTGCGCGAAACCACCCTTGACCCGAATACCCGCCGCCTGGTGCAGCTGGTGATCAGCGATGAGGACGAGCAGCAGACCACGGCGATAATGGATATGCTGCTGGCCAAAAAGCGTTCGGAAGATCGTCGCAACTGGCTGCAGGAGAAGGGCGATATGGCGGATCTGGAAGTGTAAGTCTGTACGCTGCGCCAGACGTAAAAGGGAGCCTCAGGCTCCCTTTTTCATGGCATTACTGAGTCGGCGGACTTAAACGCCAGCCTGCAGAATACGGATGCTGGTCTCCAGCACATCGCCTTTGACCGCTTCCGACCAGGCTTTCATGTGCGGGGTTTGCAGGTGTGCTTCAAGATGCGCGACGCTTTCCCACTGCTCGACCATGACGATAGAGTCGGGCGCTGTGGTCTGGAAGCTGACGCCGGCGGCATGATCCACCAGCGGGGCATAGCCGTGGCAGCCGGCCTCCTGCAAAACGGTCGGAATAATTTTCGCGAACTGATCGAGAACCGCCTGGCGGTGGTGCTGGCCCGGGCGGGTACGGATTTCTGCAATCACTGTTAACATGGTTAACTCAACTCCTTCTGTGTGGATCTCGTCATACTCCAGGTTCGAATAACTCGAAATATGTAGAGCTAGACCTCTAGTTAACCAAAAATTTCCGCCAGATGCTTGCGATATTCTGCGATATACCGTGGGACATCAGGCATTTTAATCACGTCGTTGGCGATAAAGGTCGGCAATGCCTCCATGCCGAGGAACTGATTGGCTTTATGGAACGGCAGGTAAACGCCGTCAACGCCGACGCCGTGGAAGAACTGGTCTTTGTCGGTGAAGGCTTCCATCGGCGCGTTCCAGGTCAGAGAAAGCATATATTTTTTCCCCTGCACCAGGCCGCCGGAGCCATATTTTTTGCTGGCGTCGGAGCGGGTACGGCCATCGCTGGCGTACAGCGAGCCGTGGCCTTCGGTAAAGACGTCATCCATATATTTTTTCACCGTCCACGGAGCGCCCATCCACCAGCCCGGCATCTGCCAGATCACCACATCGGCCCACAGGAAATTCTGTACTTCGGCTTTTACGTCGTACTCGCTTTCGGCGCGAACGCTTTTAACATCGTGCCCGGCGTCGCGCAGATAACTCTCCGCGACCTCGGTCAGGGTGTCGTTCAGTTGACCATTAGAGTGCGCGAACTTTTTCGCCCCATTGATAATCAGGATGTTGCTCATTTTTTACCCTCATATATGAAAATTTGCCGACGATCTTACCCCGCGAAGCGGGGCAGTAAAATGAGCAAAATGTGCAAAGTCTTTTGCCAAATGAGCAATAATCTCGCTACCAGTACACGTGGGCCTCGAAGCCGCCGTCGCGCGCGTTGGCAAAATCAACCTGCATGCCGTGCAGCGAGGCGATGCGCCGGACGATCGACAAGCCCAGGCCGCTGCCCGGCGCCTCCTGCCCCGGCGGACGATAAAAACGCTCGCCAATGCGCGAGAGCGCCTGCGGGCTAATGCCTGGGCCGTTATCGCGCACCCGGAACTCGCGGGCGTTGAGCGTGATATCGACCTGGCTGCCGCGAGGGCTATAGCGTACGGCGTTATCCAGCAGATTGCGCACCAGCAGACTGAGCAGCAGCGGCTGGCCGGTGCGGACGATATGGCTGGCATTAAGATGCAGGCGCAGCTCAATCCCGGACTGCTGCGCCGGGTGATACATCTCCATCACTGCCGACTGCAGCAGATCGGCGATAGCGACCTGCTGCACATCATCCAGTTGGGCGAGCGAGTCCAGCCGCGACAGCGTCAGCAGCTGATCCACCAGTCGGGTGGCGCGATCGATCCCCTGGTGGAGCTGATCCAACGCTTTCTCACGCCCTTCGGGATCGTCCAGGGAGAGTTGAGCGACTTCGGTCTGCACCTTCAGCGCCGCCAGCGGGCTGCGTAGCTCATGGGCGGCATCAGAGGTAAACCGACGCTCGCGCAGCATGGCGTCGTGAGTGCGTCGGAACAGCTGATTCAGCGCTTCGACCAGCGGGCGAACTTCGGCGGGGATCTTCTCCACGCTGAGCGAATCCGCCGAGTCCGGCGCGCGCAGGCGCAGCGTGCGCGCCAGATTTTTCAATGGCGCCAGCTCGCGGCTTAACAGCACGATAAGCAGCACGAACATCAGCGGCAGGGCAACCATCCACGGGGTGAGCTGCGAGGTCACGATATCCATCGCCATTTCGCGCCGGTAATCCCACTCCTGGCCGACGGCGATGCGGTAGCGGCCGTCGGCGGGGGGTAACCACAGGAAACGCCACTCGTCATCGTCGTCACGCAGATAGCCATCGCTGAATCCCTCGCGCTGCGAATTCCACTGAATATCCTCTCCGTTCTCGCCGTCATTAAGCACCATTTTGCCGTCGCGGGTGAAGATGGCGAACGCCAGCGCGTCGTCGTCGATGTGCCCGTGGCGTACCTTTTTCTTTTCCCCGAGCGAGGCGGGCGGGGCGCGCAGTTCATCGAAATGCATGACGCTCAGGCGGCGAGCGAACAGCAGCTGCTGGGTATCGAACAGCTTATCCAGCTTTTTGCTGGTCTGCTGCCAGGCGATAACGCTGGCCATCCCCCAGGCGGCGGTGGTCAGTACGGCAAACAGCAGCGTCAGGCGCAGGCGCAGGCTCAGGCGGGCAAGTCGTTTCATGCGTCACCCAGGGTATAGCCGATGCCGTGGACGGTACGGATAAAGTCGCTGCCGAGCTTGCGGCGCAGATGATGGACGTGAACTTCCACGGCGTTGCTGGAGACCTCGTCGTCCCAGGTGTAGAGCTTTTCCTCGATAAGCTTACGCGGCAATACGCGCCCGGCGTTGCGCATAAGCAGTTCCAGCAGGGCGAACTCCTTCGGCTTCAGCGCCAGGCTTTCGCCGTCGAGGCTGGCGGTTAAGCGGTTCGGATCGAGGATCACCTTGCCGTGGCGCAGTTCGCTGCTGCTCTGGCCGTGCGCGCGGCGGATCAACGCTTCGAGGCGCGCTGCCACCTCAATCAGGGCGAAAGGTTTGCACAGGTAGTCATCGGCGCCCAGGCGCAGGCCCTCCACCCGCTGGCTGAGGGCATCGCGGGCGGTGAGGATCAACACCGGCTCATGGCGGCCTTTATCGCGCCATTCGCGCAGAATATCGAGGCCATCGATGCCGGGTAGGGTGAGGTCAAGGATTGCGGCGTCGTAGGGGGCGCTGTATAAGGCATTTTTGCCCTCCAGCCCGGCGGTAAACCAGTCAATGCTAAAGCCCATTTTGCTCAGCCCGGCTTTGATGCCGTCGCCGATAAGCTTGTCATCTTCCACCAGTAATATGCGCATGTTTCCCTCCGACGATCCCGTTTCTTTGCGCAGTAAACCGCGTTGAAGCGGGTGATGTACAGCATTAAAATTTCTTTTTTCCGCTTAAGAAGTCGTTAAGTTTTGTCGGGCGTAATAGGAGCCATACCAACACAAAAGGGAGAATATAAGATGAAAAAAATTGCTGCGATGACCGCGATTATTGCTTTGGTTTCCTTGCCAGTACTGGCCGCCGGGCAGGGAGGATTCACCGGACCGTCGACTACCACTACCACCCAGGCTGGCGGCTTCACCGGGCCGAGCGGTGCGGTGACCACCGTGGCGAACGCCAAGTCGCTGCGTGATGACACCTGGGTGACCCTGCGCGGTAAAATCGTCGAGCGCATCTCTGATGACCTGTATAAATTCCAGGATGCTTCCGGGGTGATCAATGTCGATATCGACCACAAGCGCTGGAACGGCGTGACCGTCGGCCCGCAGGACACAGTAGAAATTCAGGGGGAAGTCGATAAGGACTGGAACTCGGTAGAAATCGACGTTAAACAGATCCGTAAAATCGCGCCATAAGTCTCCGTCGGATAAGCGCAAGATCGGTCAGGAATCGCGATCCTCGCTCTGTCAGAGTATGTCGCGAGGAGGAGACGATGAACGATATTAAGGCCAGCCCGGCGTATGTCGGGCGCTTCCAGCGCGTCTGTAGGTACATTGCGCGCCATCTTGATGAGCCGCTGTCGTTGGAGACGCTGAGCGCGATAGCGCACAGTTCGCCTTACCATTTTCACCGGCAATTTAGCGCTTATACCGGCATTCCATTGTACCGGTATATTCAGTGGTTGCGTCTGCGACGCGCCTGTTGGCGCCTGGCGTTCAACCCCCGCGATAAAGTCATTGATATTGCCCTTGATGCCGGATTTCAGAATGCGGAGTCGTTCAGTCGTGCCTTCCGTACCGCGTTTGACCAAAGCCCGACCCAATTCCGTCAACAACCGGACTGGGCCGAGTGGCATCGACGCGTACCGAAACATACGCTACAGGAGCAAACGTCGATGGACGTCAACATTATTTCGTGCCCCTCCACCCGGATAGCCGTACTGCAACATCGCGGTAGCCCGGACCTTGTCAACGCCACCGCCGCGCGTTTTATCGCCTGGCGTAAGACGAGCGGACTATCGCCCGTCGCCACCAGCGATACCTGGGGGATCGCCTGGGACGATCCGCAGACCACCCCGCAGGAGGCATTTCGTTTTGATATCTGCGGTACGGTCGATCGGCCGGTTGGTGAAAACGCCTTTGGCGTGATTAACGGCGAAATCCCCGGCGGACGCTGCGCCGTCGTGCGCCATCACGGCTCGCTGGACACGCTGGCGAACAGCGTTTGGTTTCTCTATCGCGACTGGTTACCCGCTTCAGGCGAGACGTTACGGGATTTTCCGGTGTACTTCCGTTACCTCAATTTTGTCCATGAGGTGGCTGAGCATGAACTGCAAACCGATATTTATCTGCCGCTGGCCTGATTAAGCGTGACGGAATCCTCAGCCGATCTCACGGCCTGTGACTCAGGGCGTGAGATCGGGTATTATCGCGGGTAGTTTTGCCGTCCGAACGGTCGGTACCCAGATTGAGGATCCACGATTAATGAGCGATATGGCAGAGCGCCTTGCGCTGCATGAATTTACGGAAAATGCTTACCTGAACTACTCCATGTACGTGATCATGGACAGGGCATTACCGTTTATTGGCGATGGCTTAAAACCGGTCCAGCGTCGCATCGTCTATGCGATGTCCGAGCTGGGGCTGAACGCCAGCGCGAAATTCAAAAAGTCCGCCCGCACCGTCGGCGACGTGTTGGGTAAATATCACCCGCACGGCGACAGCGCCTGCTATGAAGCGATGGTGCTGATGGCGCAGCCGTTCTCTTACCGCTATCCGCTGGTGGATGGTCAGGGAAACTGGGGGGCGCCGGACGATCCCAAATCTTTCGCCGCCATGCGTTACACCGAATCCCGCCTGTCGAAGTATGCCGAGCTGCTGCTCAGCGAGCTGGGGCAGGGGACGGTCGACTGGGTGCCAAACTTTGACGGCACGCTGCAGGAGCCGAAAATGCTGCCAGCGCGTCTGCCGAACATCCTGCTGAACGGTACCACCGGCATCGCGGTAGGCATGGCGACCGATATTCCTCCGCACAACCTGCGGGAAGTGGCCAAAGCGGCGATTACGCTGATTGAGCAGCCGAAAACCACCCTCGACGAACTGCTGGATATCGTACAGGGGCCGGATTTCCCGACCGAGGCGGAGATCATCACCTCGCGGGCGGAAATTCGCAAAATCTACCAGAACGGGCGCGGCTCAGTGCGCATGCGCGCGGTGTGGAGTAAAGAGGACGGCGCGGTGGTGATCAGTGCGCTGCCGCATCAGGTCTCTGGCGCCAAAGTGCTGGAGCAGATTGCGGCGCAGATGCGCAATAAAAAGCTGCCGATGGTTGACGATCTACGCGACGAATCGGACCACGAAAACCCGACCCGTCTGGTGATTGTCCCGCGCTCCAGCCGGGTGGATATGGAACAGGTGATGAACCACCTGTTCGCCACCACCGATCTGGAGAAGAGCTACCGCATCAACCTCAATATGATCGGCCTTGACGGCCGCCCGGCGGTGAAAAACCTGCTGGAGATCCTCAGCGAGTGGCTGGTGTTCCGTCGCGATACCGTGCGTCGCCGTCTAAACCATCGGTTAGAGAAAGTGCTGAAGCGCCTGCATATCCTCGAAGGTTTGCTGGTGGCGTTTCTTAATATCGATGAAGTGATTGAGATCATCCGCACTGAAGATGAACCGAAGCCGGCCCTGATGTCGCGCTTTGGCATCAGCGAAACCCAGGCGGAAGCGATTCTGGAATTAAAACTGCGCCACCTCGCCAAACTGGAAGAGATGAAGATCCGCGGCGAGCAGAGCGAGCTGGAAAAAGAGCGCGACCAGCTGCAGGCGATTCTGGCGTCTGAACGTAAGATGAACAACCTGCTGAAAAAAGAGCTGCAGGCCGATGCCGATGCCTTCGGCGACGACCGTCGCTCGCCGCTTCACGAGCGTGAAGAAGCGAAAGCGATGAGCGAGCATGACATGCTGCCGTCTGAGCCGGTGACTATCGTTCTGTCGCAGATGGGCTGGGTGCGCAGCGCCAAAGGACACGACATTGACGCCCAGGGCTTGAGCTATAAGGCGGGCGACAGCTGGAAAGCCTCGGCGAAGGGCAAGAGCAACCAGCCGGTGGTGTTTATCGATACCACCGGACGCAGCTATGCCATCGATCCGATTACTCTGCCTTCCGCGCGTGGCCAGGGTGAACCGCTTACCGGCAAACTGACCCTGCCGCCGGGCGCGACCGTGGAGCATATGCTAATGGAAAGCGACGATCAGAAACTGCTGATGGCTTCCGACGCGGGCTACGGTTTCGTCTGTACCTTCAACGATCTGGTGGCGCGCAACCGTGCCGGGAAAGCGCTAATCACCCTGCCTGACAACGCGCACGTGATGCCGCCGCTGGTGATTGAGGATGAGTCCGATATGCTGCTGGCCATCACCGCCGCCGGGCGGATGCTGATGTTCCCGGTCAGCGATCTGCCGCAGCTGTCGAAAGGCAAGGGCAACAAAATTATCAGCATTCCGGCGGCGGAAGCCGCAGCCGGCCAGGACGGTCTGGCACATCTGTTTGTTCTGCCGCCGCAGAGTACGCTGACCATTCACGTCGGCAAACGGAAGATCAAACTGCGTCCGGAAGAGCTGCAAAAAGTCACCGGCGAGCGCGGCCGCCGCGGTTCGCTGATGCGCGGGCTGCAGAAAATTGACCGCGTGGAAATTGACTCGCCCCCGCGCGGCGCCGCGCGGGGGGGGGGGGGGGGGGGGGGGG
>NZ_GL882828.1:18839-27453 GCF_000195655.1 Klebsiella sp. MS 92-3 | reverse complement strand
CCCCCCCCCCCCCCCCCCCCCCCCCCCTTTGGGGGGGGGGGGAAACGAAAAAATGCCGCAAAATCGTTGTTTATTCAGGCGTTGCGATTAACAATGTCCATCATCAGGGACCCAGGAAGAACGGTCCCGGCCTGCGCAGAACTTGTGAGCCTGCCTTCTGCCAGCAGCGAATAATTCTAAGCGGTTTGGGTTTTAGAGGTAGCTATGCTATTCATTTTTCGAGTAATTTTCGTGGTCATTTATTGCATCGTAGTATGCGTACTTGGCTGTCTGTACTGCTTGTTCAGCCCACGTAATCCAAAACACGTTGCCACTTTCGGCCATCTGTTTGGCCGTTTATCTCCGGTATTTGGCCTCAAGGTAGAGCTACGCAAACCCGCCGACGCGGAAAGCTATGGCAACGCGATCTACATCGCTAACCACCAGAACAACTATGATATGGTGACGGCGTCGAATATCGTGCAGGCTCCGACGGTCACCGTAGGTAAAAAGAGCCTGCTGTGGATCCCGTTCTTTGGCCAACTGTACTGGCTGACGGGCAATTTGCTGATTGACCGTAATAACCGAACCAAAGCGCACGGCACTATTGCCGAAGTCGTCAACGCTTTTAAAAAGCGTAAAATTTCGTTCTGGATGTTCCCGGAAGGGACCCGTAGCCGCGGCCGCGGCCTGCTGCCGTTTAAAACCGGGGCTTTTCACGCGGCTATTGCCGCTGGGGTGCCGATTATTCCGGTGTGTGTCTCGAATACATCGAATAAAATAAAGCTCAATCGCTGGAACAACGGTCTGGTGATTGTGGAAATGCTGCCGCCGGTAGATACCACGCAGTTTGGTAAAGACAACGTGCGCGCGCTGGCGACGCATTGCCGCGAGCTGATGGCCGCCAAAATCGCTGATCTGGACAACGAAGTGGCCGAGCGCGAAGCGGCTGGAAAGCAATAAGACAGGAAACGCCGCCAACGCGCGCGTATTGCTGGCGGGAAACGAATTCCCTTTTTCATTTGTCAGTATGTCATGGAGTTAATATGTCACTCAGTCGGCGTCAGTTTATTAAGGCTTCCGGCGTAGCGCTGTGCGCTGGCGCCGCGCCGCTGAAGGCCCATGCCGCCGGCCAGCAGCCTGCGCTGCCGGTTCCGCCGCTGCTGGAATCTCGTCGCGGCCAGCCGCTGTTTCTGACGCTGCAGCGTTCCCACTGGTCGTTTACCCCCGGCACCCGCGCCCCCGTCTGGGGGATCAATGGCCGCTATATGGGGCCGACGATCCGCGTCTGGAACGGAGACGACGTCAAGCTTATCTACAGCAACCGCCTGACGGAGAACGTGGCGATGACCATCCGCGGTCTGCAGGTGCCTGGCCCGCTGATTGGCGGCGCGGCGCGCATGATGTCGCCGAACGCCGACTGGGCGCCGGTGCTGCCTATCCGCCAGAGCGCGGCGACGCTGTGGTATCAGGCCAACACGCCGAACCGGATGGCGAAACAGGTTTACAACGGTCTGGCGGGCATGTGGCTGGTGGAAGACGAGGTCAGCAAGAACCTGCCGATCCCTAACCACTATGGCGTCGATGACTTCCCGGTGATTATTCAGGATAAACGGCTGGATAACTTCGGCACGCCGGAATATAGCGAACCTGGCAGCGGCGGCTTTGTGGGCGACACGCTGCTGGTTAACGGCGTGCAGAGCCCCTATGTTGAAGTGTCGCGCGGCTGGGTGCGCCTGCGCCTGCTGAACGCTTCCAACTCCCGGCGCTATCAGCTGCAGATGAGCGATGGCCGACTGCTGCATGTGATTTCCGGCGATCAGGGATTCCTGCCGGCGCCGGTTTCGCTCAAGCAGCTATCGCTGGCCCCGGGAGAGCGGCGTGAAATTCTGGTCGATATGACTAACGGCGATGAAGTGTCCATTACCTGCGGCGAAGCGGCGAGTATCGTCGACCGTATCCGCGGTTTTTTTGAACCGTCAAGCATCCTGGTCTCCACGCTGGTGCTGACGCTGCGTCCGACCGGGCTGCTGCCGCTGGTGACCGACAGTCTGCCGGTGCGCCTGCTGCCGACCGAGCTGCTCTCCGGTACGCCGATCCGCAGCCGGGATATCACCCTTGGCGACGATCCGGGCATCAACGGCCAGCTGTGGGATCCGCAGCGTATCGATATCACGGCGCAGCAGGGGACCTGGGAGCGCTGGACGGTGCGCGCCGACCGCCCGCAGTCGTTCCATATTGAAGGGGTGATGTTCCAGATCCGTAATGTCAACGGCTCGTCTCCTTTCCCGGAAGATCGCGGCTGGAAGGACACCGTGTGGGTCGACGGGCAGGTTGAGCTGCTGGTCTATTACGCTCAACCGTCGTGGCCGCACTTCCCGTTCCAGTATCTGAGTCAGACGCTGGAGCTTGCCGATCGCGGTTCGATTGGCCAGATGCTGGTGAATCCCGCGCCGTAATCTCTTTGACCCTGGCCGGCGCACGGTCAGGGTTTGAGAAAATCCTCCTTCATTTCCACTATCATTCCGGCTTATAATCCACGCCCTTTTGGTTATTTTTTTATCATTTTCCCCGGAAGCAATATGAGCGCAATATCCCTGATCCAACCGGATCGTGACCTTTTTTCCTGGCCGCAATACTGGGCTGCCTGTTTTGGCCCTGCGCCCTTTTTACCGATGTCGCGTGAAGAGATGGATCAACTTGGCTGGGATAGCTGCGACATTATTCTGGTTACCGGCGACGCCTATGTCGACCACCCGAGCTTCGGGATGGCTATCTGCGGCCGCATGCTGGAAGCGCAGGGTTTCCGGGTTGGGATCATCTCCCAGCCGGACTGGAACAGCAAAGACGACTTTATGCGTCTGGGCAAACCGAACCTGTTCTTCGGCGTGACCGCCGGCAACATGGACTCAATGATCAACCGTTACACCGCCGACCGTAAACTACGTCATGACGATGCCTATACGGCGGGTAACGTGGCGGGCAAACGACCGGACCGCGCTACCCTCGTCTACACCCAGCGCTGTAAAGAGGCGTGGAAAGATGTGCCGGTGATCCTCGGCGGCATCGAAGCCAGCCTGCGTCGTACCGCCCACTATGATTACTGGTCCGACACCGTGCGCCGCTCGGTGCTGGTGGACTCCAAGGCCGATATGCTAATGTTCGGCAACGGCGAGCGTCCGCTGGTGGAAGTGGCTCATCGCCTGGCGATGGGCGAAACCATCGACCAGATCCGCGATGTGCGCAATACCGCCATCATGGTGAAAGAGGCGCTGCCCGGCTGGAGCGGCGTGGACTCCACCCGTCTGGATACGCCCGGTAAAATTGACCCCATCCCGCATCCGTACGGTGAAGATCTGCCGTGCGCCGATAACAAACCGGTCGCGCCGAAAAAACAGGAAGCGAAAAGCATTACTGTGCAACCGCCGCGGCCCAAACCGTGGGAAAAAACCTATGTGCTGCTGCCTTCCTTCGAGAAGGTGAAAGGCGATAAGGTCCTGTACGCTCACGCCTCGCGCATTTTGCACCACGAAACCAACCCCGGCTGCGCCCGGGCGCTGATGCAAAAGCACGGCGAGCGCTACATCTGGATCAACCCGCCGGCAATCCCGCTCTCCACCGAAGAGATGGACAGCGTCTTCGCGCTGCCGTACAAGCGGGTGCCGCATCCTTCCTATGGCGATGCGCGTATTCCGGCGTATGAGATGATCCGCTTCTCAATCAACATCATGCGCGGCTGCTTCGGCGGCTGTTCGTTCTGCTCGATCACCGAGCACGAAGGACGCATAATCCAGAGCCGTTCTGAGGATTCGATCATTAATGAGATCGAAGCCATTCGCGACACCGTGCCCGGCTTTACCGGGGTGATCTCCGATCTCGGCGGGCCAACGGCCAACATGTATATGCTGCGCTGTAAATCGCCGCGCGCTGAGCAGACCTGCCGCCGTCTCTCCTGCGTCTATCCGGATATTTGCCCGCACATGGATACCAACCATGAGCCGACGATCAATCTTTATCGCCGCGCTCGCGAGCTGAAGGGCATCAAGAAGATCCTTATCGCCTCCGGGGTACGCTATGACATCGCGGTCGAAGATCCGCGCTATATCAAAGAGCTGGCGACCCACCACGTCGGCGGCTATCTGAAGATCGCCCCGGAGCATACCGAAGAGGGACCGCTGTCGAAGATGATGAAGCCGGGAATGGGCAGCTACGACCGCTTTAAAGAGCTGTTCGACACCTATTCGAAGCAGGCGGGTAAAGAGCAGTATCTGATCCCGTACTTTATCTCCGCTCATCCGGGCACCCGTGATGAAGATATGGTGAACCTGGCGCTGTGGCTGAAGAAGCATCGCTTCCGTCTCGACCAGGTGCAGAACTTCTATCCGTCGCCGCTGGCGAACTCGACCACCATGTATTACACCGGCAAGAACCCGCTGGGTAAAATTGGTTATAAGAGCGAAGAGGTGGTGGTGCCGAAGGGCGATAAACAGCGCCGTCTGCACAAAGCGCTGCTCCGCTACCACGATCCGGCAAACTGGCCGCTGATCCGTCAGGCGCTGGAGGCGATGGGCAAGAAGCACCTGATTGGCTCCCGCCGCGACTGCCTGGTGCCAGCGCCAACCCTGGACGAAATGCGTGAAGCGCGTCGCCAGAACCGCCATACTCGTCCGGCGCTGACCAAGCACACGCCGATCGCCCATCAGCGCCAGACGCCTGCCGCTGCGGGCGCGAAAAAACGCGTTAAGCCGAAGGCCGTATCACGCTAAGCGGCTGGCCCGGCGGGATCGCTCGCCGGGAACATCTGTGAAAAAAGGAGAGAGGTGATGACGCCGGTCATCCTGTCGCGACAACAACTGGACCAGCTCTGGGAGATAGACCGCAGCGAAATTATCGATACGCTCTACCGTCTCGATAACGGTCAGCTGCGGGCTTATCGGGAATATTATGACGTGCGTGGCTGGGACCCTCACGATCGTCAGGTTTATACTCCGATTCACGAGGCCTGTTACGATCGCGGCGGTATTTTTTTCGCCTTTTTTGACGATGAGCAGATGATTGCCGCAGCGGCGCTGGATACGCTGCCTCGCGGCATGAATGGCGAGCTGCGCCAGCTATTATTCTTTTATGTCGGGGCGGGAAAGCGCGGCCAGGGCTGGGGGCGGCGACTGTTTCAGTATGCCCTGCACCAGCTGCCAGAAATGGGGGCGTCCGGCCTCTATATCTCGTCGATCCCCAACAAAAACACCGTCGATTTTTATCTGGCTCAGGGATGTCGCTTAGCGGATAAGCCCGACCCGGCGCTGTTTGCGCTGGAGCCAGAGGATATTCATCTGGTCTGCGATCGCCTTTAACGCCGAGGCGCTAAAGGCGATGGCAAGAGAGAGCATTATCCGCCGAACTGATCCGGGTCAGGACCGAGACGTTTACCCTGGTCCAGCTTCGCGATCGCTCCCAGCTCATCTTTGTCGAGACGGAAGTCCCAGACGTCAAAGTTTTCCGCGATACGCGACGGCGTGACGGATTTCGGGATCACCACCAGACCGCTGTCGAGATGCCAGCGGATGACGATTTGCGCCGGCGTTTTGCCGTACTTATCGGCGAGCTGGTGGATGACTTTTTGATCGAAGACGCCTTCGCCGCCCTGGGCCAGCGGGCTCCAGGATTCGGTCTGGATCTTGTGGGTGGCGTTCCACGCGTGCAGCTGACGCTGCTGCATAAGTGGATGGAGTTCTATCTGATTGATCACCGGGGCGACGCCGGTTTCATCAATCAGCTTCTGCAGATGCGGTACCTGGAAATTACACACGCCAATGCTTTTGGTCAGCCCCTGCTGCTGCAGCTCGATCAGCGCCTGCCAGGCCTCGACGTAATGGCCGATAGCCGGTACCGGCCAGTGGATTAAATAGAGATCCACATAGTCCAGCTTCAGTTTGCTGAGGCTCTCTTTCAGCGCCTCGTGCGGCCGTTTTTGATCGTCGTTCCACAGCTTAGTGGTGATGAAGAGCTCATCGCGGTTGACGCCAGCGCTGTGCAGCGCATTGCCGACGCCGGTCTCATTTTGGTACGCGGCGGCGGTGTCAAAAGAGCGATAACCGACTTCCAGCGCCTTATGAATGGCGGAGACGACTTCCTCGTTGCCAGCTTTCCACACGCCGAGACCCAGCTGCGGCATCAGGTTGCCGTCGTGCAGTTTTATAACGGTTGGATGTGTCATGCCTTCCTCCTGTTAATGAACTCGGCGAAGCAGGATCCGCCGAGGGGTAGCATTAAGTCTGGACGAAATAGCTAAAAACGGTAGTAAAAACACCTCTCCCCGGCGTTTGTTTAACGTAAGGAGAGGTGAATCAGGCGGGGAGCGCTTAGCGTGCAGCCTCGTAAATACGGCGGCTGACGTCCAGGGTGATATCCTGATGTTCGCCAAGTTTAGTCATGCCGTGCTCTTCCAGTTTCGCCAGCAGCGCCGGGATGGAGCTACCGTCGAGACCGTAATCGGAAAGGCGGGTCGGCACGCCCATCTGCTCGAAGAACTGACGCGTTGCGGCGATGGCGGCATCGATACGTTGGTCGTCAGAGCCTTCGGTAATATTCCACACGCGCTCGGCATACTGCAGCAGCTTCTCGCGCTTGGCATCGCGTTTCTCATTCCACAGCGCCGGCAGCACGATAGCCAGCGTCTGGGCGTGATCCAGGCCGTGCATCGCCGTCAGCTCGTGGCCGAGCATATGCGTCGCCCAGTCCTGTGGCACGCCTGCGCCGATCAGGCCGTTCAGCGCCTGCGTCGCCGCCCACATAATATTGGCGCGCACGTTATAGTTCTCCGGTTCCTGCAGGGCTTTCGGGCCATCCTCGATCAGGGTCAGGAGAATGCCTTCGGCGAAGCGGTCCTGGATTTTGCCGTCAACCGGGTAGGTCACGTACTGCTCGACGGTATGGACGAAGGCGTCAACCACGCCGTTCGCGACCTGGCGCGGCGGCAGGGTATAGGTATAAACCGGATCGAGGATCGCGAACTGCGGCTGGACGTGCGAAGACATAAACGCGCGTTTGTCGCCGGTGGTTTTCCGCGATATGACCGCGCCTTTGTTGGATTCAGAACCGGTCGCCGGCAGAGTCAGTACCGAGCCCATTGGAATGGCGCTGGCAATTTTGCTGCCATAGGTTTCCAGAATTTCCCACGGATCGATATCCGCGTCGTAGTGGGCTGCTGCAGCGATAAACTTGGTGCCATCCAGCACCGAACCGCCGCCGACCGCCAGCAGGAAGGTCACTTTCTCTTCCCGGGCGAGTTTCACCGCATTCATCAGGGTTTCGTAAGACGGGTTCGGCTCGATGCCGCCAAATTCAAGGACATCCAGGCCATTCAGAGCGGTGAGGACCTGATCCAGGACGCCTGTTTTTTTGACGCTGCCGCCGCCGTAGGTGATCAGTACGCGGGCTTCCGCCGGGATCTGTTCACGCAGCTTTTCAATCGCGCCTTTGCCAAACAGAATGCGGGTTGGGGTATGCAGGTCGAAATTATTCATTGCTTAAGTCCTCCAAAGAGTAAAACCGTCGACAGGGACGATACCGCTGCCCGATGAAGGTTATTGTGGTCCTGGCGCCGTTGACCCTCAATGCACATTCCTGCCGATGTCTTGCCTATTTCTCCATATGGCTGGAGAATTTGTAGCGGCCTGCGCACAATGTACAGGTGAAGAAACATCGGGAGAGACGGTGGCAATGCAACACGCAGAGATATGTCGGACATTAACGGAGAAGATTAACCTGCTGAAAGATAAGCACGAAATGTTAAGTTCGTTGCTGCCTGACGTCCGTTTGCTGTACGGAACGCAACCGGGGCCCCGGACGCCGGTGATGTATCAGCCGGGGATCGTTTTTCTCTTTTCGGGCCATAAAATTGGTTATATCAATGAGCGGACTTTTCGCTACGATACAAACGAATATTTACTGCTGACCGTGCCGCTACCTTTCGAGTGCGAAACCTTTGCCACCCCGGAGGTGCCCCTCGCCGGGATGCGCCTGAACGTCGATATCCTGCAACTGCAAGAGCTGCTGATGGATATTGGCGAAGATCCGCTGTTTCAGCCCGCGGTCGCCTCCAGCGGGATAAACTCCGCGGTACTCTCGGAGGATATTCTGTGCGCTGCCGAACGGCTGCTTGACGTGATGGAGCGGCCGCTGGACGCACGGATCCTTGGCAAGCAAATCGTCCGCGAAATTCTGTATTATGTGCTGACGGGGCCCTGCGGCGGCGCGCTGTTGGCGCTGGTCAGCCGGCAGACCCACTTCAGCCTGATAAGTCGCGTGCTCAAGCATATCGAAAGCCAGTACACCGAAAACCTCAGCGTCGATCGGCTGGCGGCGGAAGCGAATATGAGTGTGTCAGCGTTTCACCATAATTTTAAAGCGGTGACCAGCACTTCTCCTTTGCAGTATCTGAAAAACTACCGTTTGCATAAAGCACGAATGCTGATGATCCATGACGGCATGAAGGCCAGCGCGGCGGCGATGCGCGTGGGATATGAAAGCCCTTCGCAGTTCAGCCGCGAGTTTAAGCGCTACTTCGGTTTGACGCCGGGAGAAGACGCCGCGCGTATTCGCACGATGCAGGGGATGTAATACCGGGAAAGGGCGG
>NZ_GL882828.1:5245-18812 GCF_000195655.1 Klebsiella sp. MS 92-3 | reverse complement strand
GGGGGGGGGGGGGGGGGGGGCCCCGCCCCCCGGGCAGGTAAGCGTCAGGCGCTGCAATATTTCTTTTTAATGACCACGAACAGCGTGCCGAGCAGGCCAGCCAGCAGCAGGGCAATCGGCAGGATCATCAGACAGGTCATCACCTGATCTTCATGGCGCTTCACAAACGGGATCATGCTCAGCGCATAGCCAAGACCCGTCACCACACAGACCCACAGCAGGGCGCTCAGCCAGTTGAAGAACTGGAAGCGGCGGTTCGGCAGGCCAGAAATCCCGGCCATGGTTGGCAGCAGGGTGCGGACAAACGCCAGAAAACGGCCCGCGAGCAGCGCCAGCAGGCCGTGGCGGTCAAACATGCAGGTGGCGCGCTGATGGTACTTATGCGGCAGATGCGCCAGCCAGCCTTTCACCGTTTGCGTATTGCCCAGCCAGCGCCCTTGCACATAGCTCAGCCAGCAGCCGAGGCTGGCGGCGGCGGTCAGAATGGCGATAGTGGGCACAAAGTCCATGACGCCTTTAGCAATCAGCGCGCCGGCGAGCAGCAGCAGGCTGTCTCCCGGTAAAAAGGAGGCGGGCAGCAGCCCGTTTTCCAGAAACAGGGTCGCGAACATAACCAGATATACAACGCCCACAACGTGAGGGTTCGCCAATGCGGCAAAATCATGTTGCCACAGCGCGGCGACAATCTCTTGAATGACAACCATGGACTTTCCTAAGTGGTACCGTATTGTTGACTAGTGTACTCCTGAAGAGGCCCGAGCACCTTGATCCCGGGCGCAACAAAAGCGGCCGCTTTGCTAAAAAGCGTCCGCTATTGTTGCCACTGACTGTCACTTTACACGATACGCGCGAAGCCCGCTGCTAAATCCGCCTGCAGATCGTCAACATTTTCGAGACCAATGTGCAGGCGGATCAGCGTGCCGCTGAAGTCGACTTCAGCATCCGGTCGAATGTGGGCGATTTGCTCCGGCTGGTTGGCGAGAATCAGCGACTCAAAGCCGCCCCACGAATAGGCCATACTGAACAGGCTGAAATTGTCGAGATACTCCGCCAGTTCGGCATCATTGAGGCGCTTGCTGAGCACAAACGAGAATAGCCCGCTGCTGCCGGTGAAATCACGTTTCCAGAACTCATGACCTTTACTGCCGGGCAGGGCGGGGTGGTTTACCCGCGCCACCTGCGGGTGCTGCGCCAGCCACTCGGCGATGCGCAGGCTGCTTTCATGATGCTGACGCAGGCGAACGCCCAGGGTGCGCAGGCCGCGGCTGGTCATATAGGCAGTATCGGCGTCCAGCATTTGCCCCATCAGGTAGGCATTTTCACGCAGCTGCGGCCAGCAGCGCGCGTTCGCCACCGCGGTGCCCACCATGGCGTCGGAATGGCCGATCAGGTATTTGGTGCCTGCCTGAATGGAAATATCAATGCCAAAATCCAGGGCTTTAAACAGGATCCCCGCCGCCCAGGTGTTATCGATCATGATAATCGCTTCCGGGGCGACCTGACGCACGGCGGCGACTATCGCCGGCACATCGTGCACTTCCATGGTGATCGAGCCGGGCGATTCGAGGAACACCACGCGGGTCTCAGGGCGAACCAGACGGGCGATATCGGCGCCGATTAAGGGATCGAACCAGCTGGTGGTGACGCCGAGTTTGGCGAGAATTTTGGTACAAAAGTCCTGGCTTGGCTCATAGGCGGTATTGGTCATCAGCACATGGTCGCCTTGCTCGACAAACGCCAGGATAGTGTTAGCCACCGCCGCGGCGCCGCAGGGGAAGAGGGCGCAGCCGGCGCCGCCTTCCAGCTCGCACATCGCTTCCTGCAGCGAGAAATGGGTCAGGGTGCCGCGACGACCGTAGAACAGCTCGCCGTTGGCCCGATTGCGGGTGGCGTGCTTTTTGGCCTCGACGGTGTCGAAAACCAGCGATGACGCGCGCTGGATAACGCTGTTCACTGAGCCCTGGGTGTACTTTTTGCTCCGCCCGGCGTTGACCAGCGCGGTATCAAGATGTTTATCAGCCATGTTGACGAACCTGTTTTTATACGTCTGGACGTCTAAACTAACATGAATCTGCTTTTCTGTACCAGCGCACCGCCGATACAGGCGAAAATTTTACCAGGCCCGCGGTTAGCCGCTTTTTTACTGCGTAAGCGCAAGGAAAATAAACGTGATTTGCTGCACATTGTAAATACTAATGAGAACCACTATCAATTCGATGTCGTTTTGATATTATTGTGGGCAGATTTTGTGATTATCGTCGTGGAGATAGAGCGTGGGTAATAATTTGATGCAGGCGGATCTCTCCGTTTGGGGTATGTATCATCATGCCGATATTGTCGTTAAGGTGGTGATGATTGGCCTGATTCTGGCGTCGGTCGTCACATGGGCCATCTTCTTCGGTAAAGGGGCGGAAATCCTCGCCAGCAAGCGTCGCCTCAAACGTGAACAGCAGCAGCTGGCGGAAGCCCGCTCTCTCGATCAGGCCAGCGATATCGCCAGCGCCTTTGAGGCGAAAAGCCTCACCACCCAGCTTATCAATGAAGCGCAGAACGAACTCGAACTCTCTGCCGGTGCCGAAGACAATGAAGGCATCAAGGAACGAACCGGTTTTCGCCTTGAGCGCCGCGTTGCGGCGGTCGGTCGCCATATGGGGCGCGGTAACGGCTACCTGGCGACCATCGGCGCCATTTCCCCGTTTGTGGGCCTGTTTGGTACCGTCTGGGGCATCATGAACAGCTTTATCGGCATCGCCCAGACCCAGACCACCAATCTTGCGGTGGTAGCGCCGGGCATCGCAGAAGCGCTGCTGGCGACGGCCATCGGCCTGTTCGCCGCCATCCCGGCGGTGGTCATCTATAACATCTTCGCCCGCATGATCGGCAGCTACAAAGCCTCGCTCGGCGACGTCGCCGCTCAGGTACTCCTGCTGCAAAGCCGCGATCTGGACCTCAGCGCCAGCGGCGTGAAGCCGGTGCGCAGCGCGCAGAAATTACGGGTAGGTTGATCGGCTATGGCGATGCGTCTTAATGAAAACCTGGACGATAACGGCGAAATGCATGAGATCAACGTGACGCCGTTTATCGACGTCATGCTGGTTCTGCTGATTATCTTTATGGTGGCCGCGCCGCTGGCGACTGTCGACGTGAAGGTTAATCTGCCGGCCTCCTCCAGCCAGCCGCAACCGCGACCGGAAAAACCCATCTACCTGTCGGTGAAGGCGGATAAGAGCATGTTCCTCGGCAACGACCCGGTTACCGAAGCGAATATGATTAACGCCCTGGATAGCCTGACCGCCGGCAAAAAAGATACCACCGTCTTCTTCCGCGCGGATAAAACCGTCGATTACGAGACGATGATGAAAGTGATGGATACCCTGCATCAGGCGGGCTATCTCAAGATCGGGCTGGTGGGCGAAGAGACCGTCAAAGCGAAGTAACCTCCCCCTTTCCACTTTTCTCCTCAGGCTGGCCTTGCGCCAGCTTTTTAATAGGTGGCGCAATAACTTGTAAGACCAATCTTATAGATGTGTGACAACTTTCTCAGTTAACAGAAAACATAAACCCGATGCGAAAAATGACAATAGGATAGTTTTTATCCTGCCTCTACAGTGAATACCACTTCATCTGAGAGGGATTATATTGTGAATCACGATAATAAACTGTCATTTGCGGAGAAGCTGGGATATGGCATGGGGGATGCAGCCTGCGGTGTCGTTTACTCTTCGGTAACCATGTTTCTGACATGGTTTTATACGGATATTTACGGGCTTTCTGCTGCCGCAGTCGGAGTGATGTTCCTGGTGACGCGGGTTCTGGATGCGATTACCGATCCGCTAACCGGCATTGTTGCAGACCGTGTAAAGACCCGCTGGGGCCATTTTCGCCCGTGGCTTATCTGGTTTGCCGTACCTTATGCCGTGCTGGCGGTAATGACCTTCACGACTCCGGAATTTGGCGCATCGGGTAAACTGGTTTATGCCTACCTGACCTACACCTTACTCATGTTGTGTTACACCTTTATCAATATTCCCTACTGCGCATTGGGCGGAGTCATTACGCGTGATGAGAAGGATCGCCTTTCAGCCCAGTCATATCGTTTTACGATCTCATCTCTGGCCGGTCTGATGGTTTCTGTCGCAACCCTGTTCCTGGTGGATTTTTTCGGTAAAGAAAATAAGCAATTTGGTTTTCAGGCGACAATGGGAATCATGGGCGCGATCGCTATTGTAATGCTGGCTTTTTGCTTCTTCTCTACCAAAGAACGCGTGGCTCCAGCTGTTGAACAGCAGGGGAGCATACGCGAAGACCTCCGTCAGCTGCTGGCGAATGACCAGTGGCGTATTGTGGCGATAATTACTTTTTTCTCCAGTATGGCCGGGGTTATGCGCAGCGCCGCCACGCTCTATTATGCAACCTACCTGATGTTAGGCGGTGTGGAGTCAGCGGCGGGAACGGCCATGAAATCAGCATTTGTTTCCACCAGCGTCGTTGGCACGATTATCGGCAGCATCGCCGCCGGATGGCTGGCCAAGCGCTATCGCGCGGTATCGCTGTTTAAAAATATCAACCTCCTGCTGGTCCTGGTTGGCGTCGTAATGTTCTTTGTGCCGCCGACCTGGCTGCCGGTGGTGTTCCCTTTATACTTCCTGGTCGGCTTCTTCCATCAGATGTACCAGCCGTTTAAATGGAACATGATGGCCAACGCTGCCGATTATGGCGAATGGAAGTTTGGCCGTCGCATCACGGGATTATCCTATTCCGGTAATCTGTTTGCTTTGAAAATGGGCATGGCGGTTGCTGGCGCCGCCGTAGGTTTTTCGCTTGGGCTATTTGGCTATCAGGCGGGCGTAACGGCGCAGACTCCGCTGGCGACAATGGGAATTGTGGGGCTGTTAACCCTCGGTCCATCACTATCTTACCTGCTCCTGTGGTGGCTGGCGCGTTTCTATAAGCTGGATGACAAAATGATGCAGACAATTCAGCGCGAGCTGTCCATGCGTCAGCAGCAGGGGCATTCAGAGACGCATTTGCCGCTAAACGCCGTTCCGGAAAAGGCCTGAGGAGATGCGAAATATGACCCCTTCTGAATACCAAAATCCTATCTTATGCGCCGATTATTCCGACCCGGATATCGTGCGCGTAGGCGATGATTTCTTTATGGTCTCTTCCAGTTTTAACCATGTGCCCGCTTTACCGATCCTGCATTCAACGGACCTGGTTAATTGGACTATCATCAACCACGTTATGGATGAACTGCCGCTACCTGGTTATGACCGATATCAGCCGGGTAAGGGCGTATGGGCGCCGTCGATTCGCTGGCACGATGGCAAGCTGTGGGTCTGCTTCAGCACGCCAGATGAAGGTATTTTTATCTGCCATACCGAGGATCCGTGGGGGGAATGGAGCGCTGCGCACTGCCTGCGCGAGGCCAGAGGTTGGATAGATCCCTGCCCGTTCTGGGACGACAATGGTCAGGCCTGGTTGGTACATGCCTTCGCCCATAGCCGCAGCGGCATCAAGCATAAACTGCAGTTGTTTGCGATGGCGCCGGACGCCAGCGAATTGCTGGGCGAAGGGCAGATTATCTATGACGGCTGCTGCGATTTACCTACCCTTGAGGGGCCAAAGGTTTATCAACGCACCGGTTGGTACTACATCTTTGCTCCTGCGGGCGGGGTTGAAAATGGCTGGCAGACGGTACTGCGCGCGCGCCAGATGACGGGGCCCTGGGAAGCCAAAAACGTGCTTTTCCAGGGAAACACCTCGATAAACGGACCACATCAGGGCGGCTGGGTGGAGGGTGAGGAGGGCGAATGCTGGTTTGTTCATTTCCAGGACTTACACCTCTATGGCCGCGTGGTTCACCTCCAGCCGATGTCCTGGGGTAACGATGGCTGGCCGCGTATCGGTGAGCAGATTGGCAACTGCGGCGTCGGACAGCCGGTTTTACGTTGGCCGCGTCCTAAAGGGTTAACGCCTTCACCGGCAATGGCGCCGCAAACCAGCGACTATTTTGCGCAAGGCCAACCGGGAATACAGTGGCAGTGGCAGGCTAACCCCAGCCCTGAGTGGCTGCTGCCGGCGGAAGGCGAACTTCGATTACGCTGCGTCCCATTATCCGAAGTCGATGGACAGAGAGCGTTATACTGGGCGCCGCAGCTGTTGCTGCAGAAATTCCCGGCGCTAACTTTTAGCGCGAAAACAAGCGTAACGTTATATGCCGCTCAGGACGGTGATGCCGGAGGCCTGATCGTATACGGCGAACGCTACGCCGCTTTGCTGGTGGAGTTTGGGCAAGGGAGTTACCGGCTCGTGTGGCGACACGGTTGGATGAGCGATGCGGGCGTGGTGCGCGAAACTCGTCAGGTTCTTGCTGAGCTTAAGTGCGGCAAGTGTCAGCTGCAGGTGGCCGTAGGCGAAAGCGGCCTGTGTCAATTTTCCTGGCGAGCCGAGGAGGAGTGGCGGAAGGTTCCTCTTTGTTTTGCTGCCGGGAAGGGAAAATGGGTCGGCGCGAAATTTGGCCTGCTGGCTGCTTCAATGGTTGGCCTACAAAGCGAGGGCTACTCCGCTTTGCAGGACTTTGAGGTCATACTTTAAAGAAACCGTTTCTGGCCGCCTGCAGATGACGCGGGCGGCTGATGTTGCATAAGCGTTACCCTGTTGCGATATAATGGCGGCCGTTTATGTTAACTGACAGGATCTTATGGAACGCTTTCTGGAAAATGCTATGTACGCCTCGCGCTGGCTGCTGGCGCCGGTTTATTTTGGCCTCTCGCTCGGTCTGATTGCGCTGACCATCAAATTTTTTCAGGAGATCTTCCACATACTGCCGCATATTTTTAGCGTCAGCGAGTCGGATATGATTCTGACCCTGCTGTCGCTGGTGGATATGACCCTGGTGGGCGGTTTGCTGGTGATGGTGATGTTCTCCGGGTATGAAAATTTTGTCTCGCAGCTGGATATTAACGAGGGTAAAGAAAAACTCAGCTGGCTGGGCAAAATGGACGCGACTTCGCTGAAAAATAAGGTTGCCGCCTCCATCGTGGCGATCTCCTCTATTCACCTGCTGCGGGTGTTTATGGATGCGAAAAACGTCCCGGACAATAAGCTGATGTGGTACGTGATTATCCACCTGACCTTCGTGCTTTCGGCCTTTGTGATGGGCTACCTTGATCGTCTGACCAAAGTGAAACACTGATCCCTTCTCTCCCGGCGGTGTTAGCCGCTGGGCTGTTTCTCCCCGTTTAATGCTTTTCTGGGCTGGCGTATGTCCGGGCTTCTGCTTTGCTTAAAGAGCGCTTAACAACGGAGGCAGGGTGATGACGCGATTAACGGCCAAAGATTTCCCGCAGCAGTTGCTCGAATATTATGACTACTATGCCCACGGCAAAATCAGTAAACGCGAGTTTCTCCAGCTGGCGGGGAAATATACTGTCGGCGGGATGACCGCGCTGGCGCTGTTTAATCTGCTGAAGCCCGACTATGCCCTGGCAGAGCAGGTACCGTTCACCGACCCGGATATCCGCCCGGAGTATATTCATTATCCCTCTCCTGACGGTCACGGCGAAGTGCGGGCTTACCTGGTGACGCCGACAAAAATAGCCGACAAAGCGCCCGCTGTGGTGGTGGTGCATGAGAACCGCGGCCTGAACCCCTATATTGAAGATGTAGCCCGGCGGGTAGCGAAAGCGGGGTACATCGCGCTGGCGCCGGATGGCCTGAGCGCCGTCGGCGGCTATCCGGGGAATGATGATGAAGGCCGCGCCCTACAGCAGAAAGTCGATCCCGTGAAGCTGATGAATGATTTTTTTGCGGCGGTCGCGTTTATGGCGAACTATCCACAGGCGACGGGGAAGGTCGGTATCACCGGTTTTTGCTACGGCGGCGGCGTCAGCAACGCGGCGGCGGTGGCGATCCCGGAGCTGGCCTGCGCGGTGCCGTTTTACGGTCGCCAGCCGCCGCTGAAGGAGGTTGATAAAATTAAAGTACCGCTGCTGCTGCACTATGCCGGCCTCGATAGCGGCATTAATGAAGGCTGGCCTGCCTATGAACAGGCGTTGAAGGAACACCATAAAGTCTACGAGGCGTATTTCTATCAGGGCGTGAATCACGGCTTTCATAATGATTCCACGCCGCGCTACGATCGGGCTGCGGCTGATCTGGCCTGGCAACGCACGCTGGCATGGTTTGAGAAGTATTTACGCTAGCGCCACCGTCATAAATAGCGCTACCGCTCGCTCAAAAAAACGCTATATAATTTATTATATAACGATTGGGAGGGCGCGATGGAAAATCATTTTGGCAAAGGCTTAATGGCGGGGCTACAGGCATCCTATGCTGACACCGCCGCGCATGCGGCGAATTTTTGCGCCGACTATAAACGCGGGTTTGTGCTCGGCTACTCGCACCGCATGTTTGAAAAAACCGGCGACCGCCAGCTCAGCGCGTGGGAGGCGGGGATCCTCACCCGTCGCTATGGCCTTGACAGAGATATGGTGATGGATTTCTTCAAAGAAGGTGGGTCGGGTATGGCGATGCGCTATTTTCTGGCGGGCTATCGGCTGGAAAGCTAAACAGGACGGCTTCGCAGGCGGAACCGTCCTGTAGTGGGAACCCTTTCCCGTCCACGGGAAAGGGTGAAGACCTTACGCCTGGCGCTTATCTTCCGTTTGGGTGTCAAAGTCGCGGGCGTCATGGCGCTCATGCAGCTGCTCATTGAGCGGGCCGTTGGTGCGGTTGACGATGCGTCCGCGCTTGACGGCCGGGCGGTTGCCGACATCCTGCGCCCAGCGCAGCACGTTTTTATAGCTCCCGGCGTCGAGGAACTCCGCCGCGTTATAGACATTGCCCAGCACTACGTTGCCATACCACGGCCAGACAGCCATATCGGCGATGGTGTACTCCTCGCCGGCCACATAGCGACCGCGGGCGAGCTGTTTGTCCAGCACGTCGAGCTGGCGTTTGGCTTCCATCGTAAAGCGGTCGATCGCGTACTCGATCTTCACTGGCGCATAGTTATAGAAGTGGCCGAAGCCGCCGCCGAGGAACGGCGCCGCGCCCTGCAGCCAGAACAGCCAGTTGAGGGTTTCGGTGCGACCGGCAGGATCTTTCGGCAGGAAGAAACCAAATTTTTCCGCCAGATAGAGAAGAATGTTGCCGGACTCAAATACCCGGGTCGGCGGCGTGGTGGAATGGTCGCTGAGGGCCGGGATCTTCGAGTTCGGGTTGATCTCGACAAAGCCGCTGGAAAACTGATCCCCTTCGCCAATGCGTATCAGCCAGGCGTCGTACTCCGCGCCGCTGACGCCCAGCGCCAGCAGCTCCTCCAGCATGATCGTCACCTTCTGGCCGTTGGGCGTGCCGAGTGAGTATAGCTGGAGCGGATGGGTTCCCACCGGCAGGACGCGTTCATGAGTCGCGCCGGAAACGGGACGGTTGATGTTGGCGAACGCGCCGCCGCTGTTTTGCTTCCATTCCCACACTTTTGGTGGCTGGTAGTTTTGCTCTGACATGCTGGTTTGCCTTTTTCGTGGATGTACAAAAAGTGTAGCAGGTGACCTCAGGCCATAATCCGTGCGGCCCACACGCTGACATCATCGCCGCTGCCCAGATCCGGCTGCACCAGGCCGTTGACCATAAAGGTCGGCGAGACATGGATGCCGTTCTGACGGGCGTATTTACTGTGCCACTTGATCACGTCCTGCAGCTCCGGGCGGGCAAAGGCGGCCCCCAGCAGCACGTGACTGTAGCGTTCAATGCGCTCAATGATTTGCTGCGGCGTGGCGTTCATGTTCGGCCCGCTGCAGTGATCGGTAAACTCAAACTCTTCCCGATGGTCGGCCACGGCCTGCATCACCTTATGCGCCTGCTCTCTGCCGTGCGGCAGGGTGGACGCGGCGAGGATGCAGCGGACGATAACCCCGGAGAACAGATGCCACGGCTGCGACTGCAGGCGTATCTTGATGGTCACGTTATCGGCGCCGACCTCATCGAGCAGATCGTCGAGTTTATTAAACGCGCGGACAGAGTAGGGGCAGGTGGGCTCAAGGAACACCTCAAACGTCCGCGGGCCGTGTCCCCAGACCAGCGGTTGGGCATTCAGATGCGAGGGTGTGCTCATTGTCGACTCCTGATGTTGCGTTGTTTTTTTGTTATATCACCGATAACGATATCACTTTTGTTTCCGGCTGCAGGGTTATTTTCCTTAACGGCACGATTAGCGAAACGAATGAGTGGTATCATCGTTACACCTCTGTCTGGTAAGTGCCTGCGGCAGGATAAGAAGAGGGAGTTTTGTTTCGCCAACTGCCCGGGCTGCATTAATTTGAGGTCAGGCTAAATGAGCAAAGGATCGACAAGCAGTGACGCCCCGTTTGGGACATTGTTAGGCTATGCACCCGGTGGCGTAGCGATTTATTCATCGAATTACAGTAGCTTAAATCCGCAGGACTACCCGGATGACGCGACGTTTCGCAGCTACATCGGTAATGAGTATATGGGGCATAAATGGCAGTGCGTGGAGTTTGCGCGCCGCTTTCTGTTCCTGACCTATGGCTTTGTCTTCACCGATGTGGGGATGGCTTATGAAATCTTCTCCCTGCGTTTCCTGCGCGAAGTGGTCAATGACAATATTCTGCCGCTGCAGGCCTTCGCCAACGGCTCCCGCCGTCCGCCTATCGCTGGTTCGCTGCTGATCTGGCAGAAGGGGGGCGAGTTTAAGCACACCGGCCATGTGGCGGTGATCACCCAGCTTGTCGGCAATAAGGTGCGTATCGCCGAGCAGAACGTGATTCACTCGCCGCTGCCGCAGGGCCAGCAGTGGACCCGCGAGCTGACCCTCGAGGTCAACGACGGCCGGTACACCATCAAAGATACCTTTGCCGATACCGAAATTTTAGGCTGGATGATCCAGACCGCCGATACCGAACACAGCCTGCCGCAGCCGGTGCTGCCGGGTGAGGCGATGGCCATCAAAGGCGCGCGGCTGCCAAACAACGGCCAGTTTCGCGGTAAATGGCTGAACGAGAAAGACCCGCTGCAGAAAGCCTACGTGGCAGCCAACGGTCATTTCATCAACCAGGATCCCTATCAGTATTTCACCATCAGCGAAAGTGCCGAACAGGAGCTGATCAAAGCCACCAACGAGCTGCACCTGATGTATCTGCACGCCACCGATAAGGTGATGAAGGATGACAACCTGCTGGCGCTGTTCGATATTCCGAAAATTCTCTGGCCTCGTCTGCGCCTCTCGTGGCAGCGCCGCCGTCATCATATGATCACCGGGCGCATGGATTTTTGCATGGACGAGCGCGGGCTGAAGGTGTACGAGTACAATGCCGATTCCGCTTCCTGCCATACCGAAGGCGGGCTGATCCTCGAACAGTGGCTGAAGCAGGGCTACTACGGCACCGGCCACAATCCGGCGGAAGGTCTGCTCGATGAGCTGGCGGGGGCGTGGAAACACAGCCGGGCGCGGCCCTTCGTCCACATCATGCAGGACAAGGATCTGGAAGAGAACTACCACGCGCAGTTTATTCAGCGTTCGCTGACCCAGGCCGGTTTTGAGAGCAAAATTCTCTTTGGCCTTGATGAGCTGCGCTGGGACGCTGCCGGTCAGCTGATCGACGCCGACGGGCGGCTGGTCAACTGCGTCTGGAAAACCTGGGCATGGGAAACCGCCATTGAGCAGGTGCGTGAAGTCAGCGCCGAGGAGTACGCGGCGGTACCGATTCGTACCGGACATCCGCAGAATGAGGTGCGGCTGATTGACGTCCTGCTGCGTCCTGAAGTATTGGTATTCGAACCCCTGTGGACGGTGATCCCCGGCAACAAAGCCATTCTGCCGGTGCTGTGGTCGCTGTTCCCGCATCATCGCTATCTGCTGGATACCGATTTTGAGGTTAACGACGAGCTGGCGAAAACCGGCTATGCGGTGAAGCCTATTTCCGGGCGCTGCGGGAACAATATCGACCTGATCGGCCCTCAGGATGAACTTCTGGATAAGACCAGCGGCCAGTTTGTCGATCGCAAGAATATCTACCAGCAGCTGTGGTGCCTGCCGAAAGTGGACGGTAAGTACATTCAGGTGTGCACATTTACCGTCGGCGGTAACTACGGCGGTACCTGCCTGCGCGGCGATTCGTCGCTGGTGGTGAAAAAAGAGAGCGATATCGAGCCGTTAATCGTTTTGAAAGACAAAGCATGACGTACGAAACCCGGGTAGCGGCATACCCCTGTCCGGGTGACAACGTACTGAAAAGGATAGCCCCGGCATGGTAAGCGCTGCCGGGGAGCACCTGCAACAAAGCCAAGATAATTAACACAACAACAAGACAGAAAAGGAAAATAGTATGCACGATCGGCGTCTCGCCGCCCGCGCGGGTGAACTCAAGCCCTCCGCCGTCCGCGAACTTCTCAAGCACAGTAAACTGCCCGGCGTGATTTCGCTTGGCGGCGGCATTCCGGCCCCGGAACTGTTTGATACCGAAGGCCTGGAGCTGGCGGTGCAGAAGGTGATGAGCGAGCGTTTTAATGACGCATTCCAGTACGGTCTGACGGAAGGCTACCCGCCGCTGCGCCAGGCGGTGAGTGAAATTTGCCACTCCCGTGGCGTCGCCTGTTCAGCCGCCCAGGTCTATATCACCTCCGGCTCCCAGCAATCGCTGGATATCGTTACCCGTACGCTGCTCGATCCGGGCGATACTATCGTCGTTGAGCGTCCCACTTATCTGGCGGCGCTGCAGGTATTTCAGCTGGCGCAGGCCAATATTCTCAGCGTTGACACCGACGATGACGGGATGCTGGTGGAGCAGCTGGCCGACCTGCTGGAGACCACCCGCGTCAAAGCTGTTTACCTGGTGCCGACGTTCGGCAATCCCGGCGGCAAAACGCTGAGCGAGGCGCGTCGTCGCCGGCTGGTTGAGCTGGCGAAAAAATATGATTTCGTCATTCTGGAAGACGATCCCTACGGCGAAATTAGCTTTACAGACGCCGTTAGACGCCCGCTCTATCAGCATGCTGTCGAGCTGGGCTGTGAAGATCAGGTGGTTTACACCTCGACTTTTTCGAAAATCCTCGCGCCAGGGATGCGTATCGGCTGGATCGTCATGCCGGACTGGCTGGCGCAGCAGACGGTGATTGTGAAGCAGGCGGCGGATCTGCATACCAATATGCTGTCGCAGGTGATCACTGCGGAATACCTCAGTCTGAACCGGCTGGATAACCAGATTGCGTTGATTCGCGAAGACTACCGCAAGAAGTGCGTGGCGCTGGCCGATGCGCTGGAAAGCCGCCTTGGCGAGCACCTGGAATTCAGCCGCCCGCAGGGGGGGATGTTCCTGTGGGCGCGTTTCCGCTATCCGTTCGATACCATGGAATGGATGAAGAAAACGCTGGAAAACGGCGTGGTGTACGTCCCGGGTGAAGCGTTCTATCACGATAAGCCGGATACCCGTACCCTGCGTCTTTCTTACTCCACGGTGTCAGAAGCCGGATTGCTGACGGCCGTTGAGCGGCTGGCGGCCTCCCTGTAACGTCTCTGCTGTGCGCCGCTTTTCGGCGGCGCGCA
>NZ_GL882828.1:2826-5124 GCF_000195655.1 Klebsiella sp. MS 92-3 | reverse complement strand
GCAGCCCTGCGTGACGTTAACGTCCAGCGCAGGGTCAATCCGTTTCGGCGATCCGGTCATCGAGCCAGACCAGCATCAGCGCTGCGAGAAAAGCCAGCGCAAAGGTTCCAATAAACAACCACATAGACGTCCCTCGCGGGTTAATTATTTTGCTGATTCTACCGGAGAGCGATCGTTGCGGTCGGCGATGGAGATTTTAGTTCCGGCGGAATGGCTGGCGAGAGAGAAAAAGTCATCGGCATCAATATCGAAGTTAAGAATAATTTCCCTGTATTTTCCACCGTTAATTAACGCTTTGGCTTCTTTAACACTACTGGCAATAATGACAGGCATCAGTTTTATCTCATTTTGAAAACTGTGAAGCAAAATAAGAGTTAGTTCGTACCAGATCAACTACTTTTTATCGTATTCCGCCGCAGAAAAAACGTCGTACTGTGACGCGACGACGACCGGATATTTTGTGACAGCGATCCGGTCATCAACAGCACAATCTTATTCGACGCTGGCGATATGCTGCAATTTTGCCAACTCGTCAGGATGATTTCCCCTGTTGTTTTTCGCGCAATATCTCGCCGCAGCGCTGCTTGTCCTGACGCAGCGCCTGCTGTTCCTGCGGGCTGAGCTGGCGCCAGGTATCCAGCATCCGCTGCCCCAGCGCCGGAAGGTAATGGGTTTTATGCAGCGCGTAGTCAGAATTTCCCCCCTCGACGATATTCTGCATATCGTGGAGGAACTGGCGGCTGTCGTCATGATCGATTATGCAAAATACCGCCCGGTAGTAAGCTTCATCTTCCTCGGTGTAATGCGGGGTGAACCACCAGATCAGCAGCGCGATAAGCGCCAGTAGCGGGATAATTAAGGATAATTTTTTCAACATCAGTTTTTCGGCCGGAGACAATCAGCCGTCAGTGTACCTGCAACGACGGCCTGATGTAAGCGCCGGCCCCGGCGGGCCGGCACAGGCTAGTAGCCGACCGGGTAGATGCGGCCGGTCTGAACGCCTTCAATGCTGCGGCGATAGGCCTGCGCCACGGCGGCGGCGGGAACGCTGGGGAAGCCCGGGAAAAAGTCGCCGTAGGCTGCCAGCGACTCGCTGAGCACGGTGGGGCTGATGAGATTGATGCGGATCCCGCGCGGCAGCTCGCAGGCGGCGGCGCGGACAAAGCCTTCCAGACCGGCGTTGACCGTCGTGGCATTGACCCCCTGAGCAATGGGTTCCTGCGCGACGATACCGCTGACCAGGGTAATCGACCCGCCGTCGCGCAGAAAATGCTGGCCGACCAGCGCCAGGCGAATTTGCCCCAGCAGCTTGTCCTGCAGACCGAGGTTGAACTGGCTGTCGGTCATGGTGCTTAACGGCCCAAAGTGCAGATTGCCGGTGGTGGAGACGATGGCATCTACTTCACCCGTTTGGGCAAATAGCGCCTCGACGCTCTCCTGCGAGGTGATATCCACCTGATAATCTCCCCGGGTGCGGCCGACGCGGATAACCTCATGTCTCTGACTCAGTTCTTCGCTGACCGCGCGACCGATGGTGCCGCTGGCACCGATAACGATAATTTTCATGGCAGACTCCTGATGAGGTGAGAGGCTATTTTTTAATAAAAGTAATCTCGGATAAACTGGCTAAAAGTTAGAACATTACTAACCAGAGGTTAGCAATATGGACAAATTACGAGGGATGGAGACGTTTATTGCCGTGGTGGAGTGCGGCAGCTTTACCGGGGCGGCGTCGCGCCTGGGGCTGTCGGCGGTGATGGTTGGGAAATATATCGCCCAGCTGGAAAGCCAGCTGGCGACGCGTCTGCTGGAGCGTAACACCCGACGCCAGAGCCTCACCGACGCCGGGCGAGTCTATTTTGACGAAGCGAAACGGGTGATGGAGCAGGTCTCCATCGCCGAAAGCGCGGTCGAGCGGCTGCGGCTGGCGCCGGCCGGCACCCTGCGGGTGAGCGCTCCCACCTCGTTCGGCGCCAGCGTGATCGCGCCCCTGACCGCCACCTTCCTGCAGGCCTGGCCTGCGGTCCGGGTGGAACTGGATCTGACTAACCGGATGGTCGATCTGGTGGATGAGGGGTTCGATCTGGCGATCCGTATCGGCGAGATCCATCAGGAGGATCTGGTGGCTCGCTACCTGGCGCCGTATCGGATGGTGATCTGCGCCGCGCCGGCTTATCTGGCGCGTTACGGGACCCCCGGGACGCCAGAGGATCTCGCCGATCATCTCTGCCTGTCCCATACGGTCTGGACCGCCCGCAACGAGTGGCGGCTGGCGGGGGGGGGGGGGGGGGGGGGGGG
>NZ_GL882828.1:2465-2732 GCF_000195655.1 Klebsiella sp. MS 92-3 | reverse complement strand
GAAACGCGATGCGGTTTTGCGCTGCAACGAGGGCTACGCGCTGCGCCAGGCGGCGATCGCCGGGGCCGGGCTACTGATGCAGCCGGAGGTACTGCTGGCCGATGCGCTGGCCAGCGGCAGCCTGGTTCGGGTGCTGGAGGCGTGGACTCCGCAGCCGCGGCCTGTGCATCTGCTCTGGCGCCAGGATCGTCGGCCCCTGCCGAAGCTGACGCAGTTTATCGCCCACCTTCAGCAGGGAATGGCCGACGCGCCGACAACGACCCCCGC
>NZ_GL882828.1:0-2395 GCF_000195655.1 Klebsiella sp. MS 92-3 | reverse complement strand
GCGCTGACAACGCCCCGCGCGTCGGAATAATCACTCCGCCCGCAGCGCCTGCTGCCAGTCGGCAATCAGATCGTTGGGATCTTCGATCCCCACCGACAGGCGGATCAGCTGCGGTGTGATACCGTTCGCCAGGCGTTTCTCCAGCGGGATCGAGGCATGGGTCATGCTGAAGGGCTGGCTCACCAGACTCTCCACGCCGCCCAGGCTCTCCGCAAGCGTAAACCAGCGCAGCTTGCTGATGATGCGCTCGGCGTAACCTTCATCGCCCTTCACCACCACCGAAATCATGCCGCCGGGCAGGGCCATTTGCTGGCGCGCCAGCTGATGATGCGGGTGCGAGGCCAGCCAGGGAAACCAGACTCGCTCCACTTCCGGCTGCTGTTCCAGCCATTCGGCGAGCTGCAGCGCGTTCGCGCTGTGGCGCTCCATCCGCAGCGCCAGGGTACGGATGCCGCGCAGCGTCAGGAAGCTGCTGAACGGGTCAAGCACGCCGCCTACCGCATTCTGCAGATAGCCAAGCTTTTCCGCGAGCCCGGAGTTATCGCCAACCACCGCCAGGCCGGCGACGACATCGGAATGGCCGTTGAGGTACTTGGTCGCGGAGTGCACCACAATATCAAACCCATGCTCCAGCGGGCGATGGATCGCCGGCGAAGCAAAGGTGTTATCGGCGACGCTGATCAGGTTATGGCGGCGCGCGATGGCGGCGATGGCGCTGAGATCCGCGAGCTTCAGCAGCGGGTTGGTGGGCGTTTCCACCCAGATCATGCGGGTGTCGGGGCGGATCGCCGCTTCAATTCCCGCCAGGTCGTCGGGTTTCACCCAGCTCACCTGCAGACCCGCGCTACGGCGGCGAACGTTTTCCAGCAGGCGGTAAGTGCCGCCATACACATCATCGACCGCCACCAGGTGACTGTCCTTATCCAGCAGCTCCAGCACGGTGGAGATGGCGGCCAGCCCGGAGGCGAACGCGTAGCCGCGCGTGCCGTTTTCCAGGTCGGCGATCGCCGTCTCCAGCGCGTGGCGGGTGGGATTCCCGCTGCGGGAATATTCATAACCGGTATGCTGCCCCGGCGCTGGCTGAGCAAAAGTGGAGGTGGCATAAATCGGCGGCATCACTGCGCCGTGGCTGTCGGTGAAGGTTCCGCTATGTACACTCAGGGTGTGGATAGATGACATAAAAAATTCCTTATTGTGCGACTCGGTTACGCCAGGCGGTCAATACATCGCTGCGGGTGACCAGGCCAAGAAAACGCGCGTTGTCAGCGATCACCGCCACCAGACCGCGATCGAGAATGGCCTGCAGTTCACTCTCTGGCGCACGCTTATCGAGAGTTTCAACATGGCGGCTCATCGCTTCGCTGACCGGCAGGGAGAAGCGTTGGCGATCGCCCTGTACGTGGCGGATCAAATCCCACTCATCGACGATGCCGACCACGCGGCCATCCTCCAGTACCGGCAGTTGGGAGATGTCATACAGCCGCATGCGGGTAAAGACCGCGGCCAGGGTGTCGTCCGGCGCGGCCGTGACGGTAGCGCCTTCGTCATGGCGCAGGGCGATAAAATCACTGAGATCGCCCTGTTCGGGGCGGGCGATCAGTCCTTGCTGGCGCATCCAGTCGTCGTTGAACATTTTGGACAGGTATTTATTGCCGCTGTCGCAGGCGAAGGTCACCACCCGCTTCGGACGGCTTTGCGTCCGGCAGTAGCGCAGCGCGGCGCTGAGCAGGGTGCCGGTGGAAGAGCCGGCCAGCACTCCTTCGACCTGCAGCAGCTGGCGCGCGGTGTGGAATGCTTCGCGGTCGCTGACGCGATACGCGGTATGTACCCCCTCCAGCCTGGCCAGCGGCGGGATAAAATCTTCGCCGATCCCTTCGACCAGCCAGGATCCCGTTTCGCCGTAGCGTCCGGTATCGACCTGATCGGCAAGGATCGAACCCGCCGGATCGGCGAGAATAAATTCCGTTTTCGGCGAGTGCTCTGCAAACCAGGCCTGAAGCCCACCCAGCGTGCCGCCGGAGCCGACGCCGACGACGATGGCGTCGATGTCGCCCTCCAGCTGCTGATAAAGCTCCGGCGCAGTGGAGGTGGCATGGGCCAGCGGATTGGCGTCGTTATTAAACTGGTCGATATAAAAGGCGCCCGGCGTTTCATCGGCAAGGCGGCGGGCATAATCCTGGTAGTAGGCCGGGTGGCCTTTATTGACGTCGGAGCGGGTGAGCAGCACCGTCGCGCCCAGCGCCCGCAGGTGAAAGATTTTCTCGCGGCTCATTTTGTCCGGCACCACCAGGATCAGGCGGTAATTTTTCTGCGCCGCAATCAGCGCCAGACCGAGGCCGGTATTGCCGGCGGTGGCTTCGATAATCGTTCCCCCGGGCGCCAGTTTTCCCTGGCG
>NZ_GL882827.1:22468-26784 GCF_000195655.1 Klebsiella sp. MS 92-3 | reverse complement strand
GGCCCGTGCAAGCGCAGCGCCGCCGGGCAACAGACATCAGGCATCGTACGCGTCCTTTTGCCGGGCAATGGCAGATACGCTCGCGCTATCTGCAAACCAATGCCCGGCCGGCTCCTTAGCGTTCTTCGTTAAACACCGCGCCCACCTGGCGCCGCACCTCATCCATCACCTGCAGATTCTGCAGCACCCGACTGAGCGGCCGCAGCGGCGAGTCCTGCAACCCCTGCCCGATGCACCAGGCAAAATGCTCCGCCTGCCAGAACAGCTGGTCGTAGCGATTGCGCGGCTCTTCCCAGCGCAGCACCTGCCCGCCCTGGCTGGCGGCGAGCGTGAAGCCGCCGGGGGCGTAAAACTGGCCGTCGATCGTCAGGGTCGCCTGGCGTCCGGCCACCACCGCCCCGCCCGGCGTGTTGCTGAACAAAGTGGTGTTTAACAACCCCTGCATCCCGTTCTGCCAGCTAAACAGCATCGACGTCTGACCGTTAAGCCCCTCCGCCGTGGCGCTGCCGCGGGCGACAATCTCCTGCGGCATGCCGCCCACCATCAGCGCAAACGAGGTCACATAGCTGCCGAGGTCCATCATCGGCCCGCCGGCAAGATCGGCATTGAAGATGCGGTGGTCGCGGGTGAAATACTCGCCGTGATCGGCCAGCAGGGTATGCAGGTCGCCGAGCGCCCCATCCTCCAGCAGCTGGCGGATCACATCATATTTCGGCGCGTAATCGCACCACATTGCCTCCAGCGCCAGCTTCTCCTGGCGGGCGGCTTCGGCCTGCAGCTCACGCCCTTCGCCGAGGTTGAGGGCGAAGGGTTTCTCTATCAGCACGTGTTTGCCCGCCTTCAGCGCCTGCATGCCGTCGGGAAAGTGATGGTTGTGCGGCGTCGCAATATACACCGCATCAATATCCGGACGCGCCAGCATCTCCTCCACCTGGCCGTAAGCCTGGGGGATCCCCCATTCCGCGGCCACCCGGTCGGCCTTCGCCTGGCTGCGGGAAGCCACCGCCACCACCTGCTGCCGGCTGTAGGTTTTCAATGAGTGCACAAAGCGCTCGGCGATCCAGCCAGGACCGATAATGCCCCAGCGCAGGATGGGAATGCTCTGCGCCGCCGGGCGGCGCGGGGGTGGTAAGTGTGACGGAAACATAGCGGCTCCTTAGTCTTTAACCACGTTCACCCAGCGACGGCTGGCCATCGAGGCTTCAATCGCCGACAGCACGCGCTGATTCTGCAAACCAAATTCAAAGTTGGGATAGCAGTCGCCCTCCCCGCAAATCCCCTGCACCAGGTCATGCACTTCGATCACCTTGACGTCAAAATAGCCCAGCCCGCCGCCGCCAAAATCGAAGCCGAAGAAGCCGGCATAGGCCGGGATCTGGCTCCCGGCATACAGCGTCTTAAAGCCGCGGTCATGTTTATCATCGTTGAAGCGATAGACCTGCAGCTCGTTAAAGCGCTCCCCGTCCATATACAGCGTGCCTTCGGTGCCGGAGACCTCCCAGAACACGCCGAAGATCCGCCCGGCGGCGATGCGCGAGGCCTCAATCACCCCCGCGGCGCCGCTGTCGAAATTGACCAGGCACTGAACCTGATCGTCATTTTCCACTTCCCGCCACTCGGCATCGGCCGCGACCCGGCTGGCATACCCGGCATCGGTTTGCGGCACCGGACGCTGGCGCAGGCAGGTTTGCGCGCTGGCGGTCACTTCACGGATCCCGCCCAGCAAAAACTGGGCGACGGACAGGGTATGGGCGCCGAGGTCGCCAAGCGCCCCGCTGCCGCCGAGAGTTTTCGAGCAGCGCCAGGACCAGGGCAGGTTCGGGTCGTTATAAAACCCCTGATCAAAGGTGCCGCGAAAGCGCACCGGTTCGCCAATATCGCCCCGGGCGATAATCTGCTTTGCCAGCAACGCCGCCGGCGTTTTGATGTTGTTAAAAGCCACCATGGTCTTCACCCCCGCGCGCCGTGCCGCCTGCGCCATCTCCTGCGCCTGCTGCTCATTGACCGCCAGCGGCTTCTCGCAATAGACATGTTTACCCGCCGCGATCGCCGCCATCGCCATTGTGTAGTGCAGATGGTTCGGCGAGGTGATATCCACCACATCAACCTGCGGATCGTTTACCAGCTCGCGCCAGTCGCCGTAGGCCTTTTCCGCCCCCAGTTTCGCCGCGTGGCGTTCGGCCATCGCCTGATCCTGATCCGCCAGCGCGTAGAGATGCGGGCGCTTGGGCAGATCGGGATAGAACATTGCCGCGCGACGGTAAGCGTCAGCGTGTGCCTGCCCCATAAAACCTGAGCCGATAAGGCCGATATTTAACCGCGCGCTCATGATGCGTACTCCTCTGACGATGAAGGGGAAGATAAATGGTGCGCCAGCCAGGCATAGGCGCGGCTGGCGGTGGCCAGCGGCGGCGCCATCGCCGGGTCCTGCTCGGCTTCGATAATCAGCCAGCCGCGGTAGTCGCTGTCCCGGACAAAGTCGAGGATCGGCGCATAGTCGATGCAGCCGTCGCCTGGGATGGTAAACAGCCCGGCGCGCACCGCCTCGTTAAAGCTCAGGTTTTCCCGATACAGACGCCCCAGCACCTGCGGACGCACGTCTTTCAGATGCAGATGGCGGATACGGTGGCCATATTTGTGCAGTACGCGCGGGATCTCGACCCCGGCGACAAAGGCGTGCCCGGTATCAAACGCCAGCCCGACGTTGTCATGGGTGTGAGACAGAAACCGCTCCAGCTCGTCATCGTGCTCCACCAGCATCATCAGATGATGGTGATAGGCCAGCTGGAGGTCATAGTCGCGCAGCAGCAGGTCGGCAAAGGTATTCAGCTTGTGGCAATACGCCGCCAGGCTGACGCGGCTTAACGGCGGCGAGAGCGAAATAGGCTCATCAAGCGGGGTTTCACCTGGCAGTTGCCCGCACTCGCCGTAAACCATCACCTTCGCGCCGAGCTGCCGGAGGAGCTGGGCGTGCTCCCGCACCGCCTCCAGCTCCGCTTCCACGCTGCGGTCGGCCAGCAGGCCGCTGTACCAGCCGGACGCCAGGCGCAGGTCAGCCGCCGCCAGCAGCGGGCCCAGGGTTGATGCCTGGCGGGGAAATTTCCGTCCTAACTCAATGCCCTGATAGCCCGCCTCCCGCGCCTCGCGCAGGCAGGTTTCCAGGGGAATTTCACCGCCTAAATCCTCGAGTACATCGTTGGTCCAGCACAGGGGGCTCACGCCCCACCGCAGTTGCTCTGTCGCCATCTTGTTCTCCTTTCCACCCTGTGGTCTTGTCTGGCGTCACTATAAGCAGGTGACGACCGACGATGAAAACGGAGAAATGATGGAAATCCATCATTGCGTTGGCGGTATATTCGCTATTTCAGGTAACCCTGAAAAATAAATGGAAATAATGCTTGCCGCCGGCTTATTTTGCGGATAAAAATTACTGGCTTAATAACCCGCTTCAGAGGTTATCCCTTTTATTCGAAATATGATGATAGCAATATGAAAAAAAACTCAACACCGCACCAGCGCGGGCTTTTGCCGTGCGCCAAGGACAGGCCTGCTATTATTTGCCTGAATGACACATAGCCGCTTTTAAAACATCAAATAATTAACATTCTCTCTGCAATAATATGACAAGCTGTGGGAAGGTTGGCTTGCGAAATAAGCATGAAACTTTGATGCTTTACTAATAAATAACCCCAGAGCCTCTTGCTAATTACTTATCAGGACTGGTTGGGTTATTTTATTCTGACGCCAACGGGAGAATACACCAACGTGTATCCCTCTCTCTGGCCCGGCACGCCGCTATCGCGATGAGAAACAATAAGATGAATAAGACCTGGCTTTTCACCACCCTCACCCTGGCGCTGGTCGCCGCCGCGCCGGCCCACGCCATTAGCGCGAAATACCGGGAACAGCTTGAACGTTCCGGCTGCACGCAGATGACCGACGGGATCACCTGCGATATTCATAAAACCAAAGCCGAGAATGCCGCCGCCGCGCAGCAGGCCGACAGCGGCTTCGGCCCCTGGGTGGGCACCTGGTATGTTTATACGGAGTATGGCGATAAAATTGATGAGATTACCGTCACCGCTAAAACGGTGAAAACCCGCGGCCATCTGGTCGAGGAGGGGAAAGCCAGCCAGGGTAAACTGACCTTCCGGGTGAAAAGCTCAGCCTTTACGCTGAACGACGCCTTTAACGGCGTATGGGCAAACGGCAGCCAGCGCGGCACGTTGCAAAAAGTCCTGTAATAACATCGCTCTGCCGACAGGCCGGGGATAATGCAGACAGAACCCCCCCCCCCCCCCCGGGGGGGGGGGGGG
>NZ_GL882827.1:6587-22380 GCF_000195655.1 Klebsiella sp. MS 92-3 | reverse complement strand
CCCCCCCCGGGGGGGGGGGGGGGGAGGGAGTGCAACGGATTACTTCTGCGGACGCATGGCCGGGAAGAGGATCACGTCGCGGATGGTATGGCTGTTGGTAAACAGCATCACCATGCGGTCGATACCGATACCCAGACCGGCGGTCGGCGGTAGGCCGTACTCGAGGGCGGTCACGTAGTCTTCGTCGTAGAACATCGCTTCGTCATCGCCCGCCGCTTTGGCGTTCACCTGATCCTGGAAGCGCTGCGCCTGGTCTTCGGCATCGTTCAGCTCGCTGAAACCGTTACCGATTTCGCGGCCGCCGATGAAGAATTCAAAGCGGTCAGTGATTTCCGGGTTGACGTCGTTACGGCGCGCCAGCGGAGAAACTTCCGCCGGGTATTCGGTGATGAAGGTCGGCTGAATCAGATGCGCTTCCGCCACTTCGTCAAAGATTTCGGTAACTATGCGTCCCAGCCCCCAGCTTTTCTCTACCTGAATACCGATAGATTCCGCCAGCGCTTTCGCCGCGTCGAAGTTATCCAGATCCGCCATGTTGGTTTCCGGACGGTGTTTCTTGATCGCTTCCCGCATGGTCAGTTTTTCAAACGGCTTGCCGAAATCAAACACCTGGTCGCCATACGGCACTTCGGTTTTGCCCAGCACCGTCTGCGCCAGGGTGCGGAACAGCGACTCGGTCAGTTCGATCAGGTCTTTGTAGTCCGCATACGCCATATACAGTTCCATCATGGTGAACTCTGGGTTATGGCGTACCGAGATCCCTTCGTTGCGGAAGTTACGGTTGATTTCAAACACGCGTTCAAAACCGCCAACCACCAGACGTTTCAGATACAGTTCCGGCGCGATGCGCAGGTACATATCGAGATCCAGGGCGTTGTGATGGGTGATGAACGGACGGGCTGACGCACCGCCAGGGATCACCTGCATCATCGGCGTTTCGACTTCCATAAAGCCGCGGGCCACCATGAACTGGCGCATGGTGGCGAGGATCTGCGAACGGATACGGAACGTATGACGCGACTCTTCGTTGGCGATCAGATCCAGATAGCGCTGGCGATAGCGAACTTCCTGATCCTGCAGGCCGTGAAATTTATCCGGCAGCGGGCGCAGGGCTTTGGTCAGCAGGCGCAGCTCGGTGCAGTGGATCGAGAGTTCGCCGGTTTGCGTTTTGAACAGCTTGCCGCGGGCGGCGATGATATCGCCGAGGTCCCATTTCTTAAACTGTTCGTTGTAGACGCCTTCCGGCAGGTCATCGCGCGCCACGTACAGCTGAATGCGGCCGCCGACGTCCTGGAGGGTGACGAAGGAGGCTTTGCCCATCACGCGACGGGTCATCATCCGACCAGCCACCGCAACTTCAACGTTCAGGGAAGCGAGTTCATCGTTGTCCTTCGCATCGAATTCAGCATGCAATTGGTCAGAGGTATGATCGCGACGGAAATCGTTGGGGAAAGCTACGCCCTGCTCACGCAGCGCAGCCAGTTTTTCGCGACGAGCTTTCAGTTCATTATTAAGGTCAATGGCCTCATCGGCACCTTGTGCTTGTTGTTCAGACATATGGATTCCTCATAACCTTGCTTTCAAACTAGCTTCGATAAATTGAACCAGGTCACCCTTCCGCGCGGCCTGTCTCTGGGAAGACACCAGAGCACAATCTTAACGATCCTGGATTCACTCCAAGCTGATCTCACTCAGCTATGGCTTCAGTAACGGTATTTTTTATCGTTGGCCTCCGCGCATGCCAGAATATCCTCCTCCTGTTCACTAAGCTGTGCAAGGAGCGACTTCGCGCTCCGCTGTTGAGGTAATGCCCCCGGTCGCGCTGCGCTTACCGGGGCTACGAATCGCGGCCCGGACAAAGTGTTTACGCCACGAGCCGGGACGAGCGTCAGGCGCCGCCGCCGGTAATTTCACCGGCAGCCGCACGACGTTTGCCGACGCTACAGGCCGCGGCAAAGGCGATAATGACCATCACCGCCACGCAGCCGAGGGTCCATTCGCCCATCTGCGCGAAGAAATGCTGATAGGCGGCAATCGCCGTATCGCTGATTTGCGATTCGGTGGTTTGCTGGGCGACCACGCCCGCCAGCCAGTTGGCCACCGCGCCGGTGGCCAGCATATAGATCCCGGTCAACACCCCGGTGACGCCGGGCATGTTCAGACGGGTGATTTGCGCCATCGCCACCGGGTCGATAAACAGTTCGGCAAAGCCCATCATCGCCAGCCCGGCGACCATCATGCCCATCGAGGCCTGACCGTCAGCCGCGCCATGGCGGGCATTGAGCGCCAGCAGCATAAAGCCGCCGCCCATCAGCAGCAGGCCGAAAGAAAATTTCAGCCAGACGCGCAGCACCGAACGCACGCTGCCTTCCGGGCGCATCAGCCACGCCAGCACGACGCCGGCCGCCATCACCGCTATCGCGTTAACCGACTGGAACAGCGCGGTCGGCACGTCCCAGTTCAGCAGACGACGATTGACGAAGTGGTCGATAAACAGGCTAATCGAGCTCCCGCCCTGCTGCGCCAGCACCCAGAACAACGTTCCGGCGAGCATCAGCAGGACGATCTGCCACAGCGCGCGACGATGCTCCGGGGCTTTGATCATGATCCGCGCCACCATCTGGGCGGCGAACAGGCAGACGATCGCCAGCAGATAGCCGGACCAGTTGTTTTGCAGCAGCAGCGTGAAAAATACCGGCGCCAGGCAGAGCATCACCAGCAGCCAGCCCCAGGTCGGCAGCACGAACTTCACCGCCCGCAGCGCCGGTTTATCGACGCCGCGGGTATGCCGGAAGTGGCGGCTGCCGCTTAAGAAAATCATCAGGCCGATAAACATACCGATCCCCGCAAGGGCGAAGCCGATATGCCAGCCGTACCACTGCGCCGCCAGTCCGCAGGCGATGGGCGCGGCAATCGAGCCGACGTTGCCGGCGGCGTACAGCAGCGAGAAACCGCCGTCGCGACGCGGGTCGTCGTGAGCGTACAGTTCGCCAAGCAGGCAGCTGATATTGGATTTAAACAGGCCGTAGCCGCAGATGATGATCGCCAGCGCGACGTACAAACTCCATGCGGAGGTCGACTCAACGCCCAGCACCACATGGCCGAGGGTCATCAACAGCGCCCCGGCAATTACCGCCGTGCGGTTGCCGAGCAGGCGGTCGGCAAGCCAGCCGCCGAGAATAGGGGTAACGTAAACCAGAGATGCGTAAGCGCTGAACAGGCTGATGGCGTGGCTGTCGTCGAAGCCAAGCTGGTGGGTAAGGTAAAGGATGAGTAAGGCGCGCATGCCGTAAAAGCTGAAGTACTCCCAGATCTGGATCGCAACGATGTAGTAAATCGCGCGCGGCTGTGAGGGTGTTTTCATGTGTTCTCCTTGCAGCGTGAAAAAGGGAAGTGGCAAGCCACTTCCCTGGTGTGCGTCTATTACTTGTTATTCTCTTCTTTCAGCACTTTAACGGTGTAACGACCATCCGCCTGACGATAGGCGCCGTGGATATCGGTTTCGAAGCCTGGATAGTGGGCGCCGATTTCGCACAGCATCTGCAGGAACTCCAGCACCGGACGGCTCTCTTCGGTGATCATCTCACCCGGCATCACCAGCGGCACTCCCGGAGGATACGGCAGGATCATGTTGGCGTTGACGCGGCCGACCATCTCTTCGAGATACACTTCTTCCGTCTGACCGTGCAGCTCTTTCTGGAACGCGGCATACGGGGTCATCACCATCGATGGCAGCACTTCAAACGCGCGGAACATCAGATCCGGCAGGTTGTGATGCTCAATCAGTTTGTGAATGTTCTGCGCGAGGTCCTGAATACGCATGTTTTCATAGAATTCAGGATCTTCACGGTACAGCGACGGCAGCATGTTTTTCACCCGCAGGTTCAGGTCGAACGCGCGTTTGAAGTCGGTCAGCGCACGCAGCAGGCTCAGCGCTTTAGTCTTATCGATACCGATACTGAACAGGAACAGCAGGTTGTACGGACCGGTTTTCTCAACCACGATGCCGTGTTCGTCGAGGTATTTCGCCACGATGCTTGCCGGAATACCGAAGTCATCCATGGTGCCGTCTTTCTTCATCCCCGGAGTCAGCAGCGTGACTTTGATCGGGTCGAGGTACATGTGTTCGTTATCGATGTTTTTGAAACCGTGCCATGCGCTGTCGGAACGCAGCGGCCAGCATTCAGGACCATCGATATGCTCCGGCTGCCAGACGTCGAAGAACCAGCCGTCAGACTCGCCTTTCAGACGTTTGATCTCTTTACGGAACTTAATGGAACGTTCAATAGAGCCGTCGATCAGACGCTTACCAGCGTTCCCCTTCATCATCGCCGCCGCGGTTTCGGTGGAGGCCACGATCCCGTAGTGTGGAGAGGTGGTGGTGTGCATCATGTAGGCTTCGTTGAAGGTCTCTTCGTTTACGTCGCCTTTCACGTGGATCATCGACGCCTGGGAGAACGCCGCCAGCAGTTTGTGCGTGGACTGGGTTTCATAAATCACTTTCCCTTCGACGCGGCCGCCGCTCATCCCGCATTTGCCTTCATAGATCGGCGAGAAGTTGGTGTAAGGCACCCACGCGGAGTCAAAGTGGATGGATTTCACATCCAGGGTTTTCTTGATGAAGTCGGTGTTGTACAGCAGACCATCATAGGTTGAGTTGGTGATAACCGCGTGTACCGGCCAGGTCGCATTCGGCGTCTCTTTCACACGCTTGGCGATAGTCGCGTGCTGGAATTCGCTCTGCGGAATACCGCCGAGGATACCGTAGGCGTTACGGGTCGGACGGAAGTAGATCGGCGTAATGTCGCTCATCATCATCAGGTGAGTCAGCGATTTGTGGCAGTTACGGTCAATCAGCACGGTGCTGCCGGCCGGCGCGGAGTACATGCCGACGATTTTGTTAGCAGTAGAAGTACCGTTGGTCACCATGTAGCTGCGTTCTGCGTTAAACACGCGAGCGATATACTCTTCCGCTTCTTTGTGCGGGCCGCTGTGGTCCAGCAGGGAACCCAGTTCAGAAACCGAAATGGAGATATCGGATTTCATGGTGTTGGAGCCAAAGAAATCGTAGAAGATGCTGCCTACCGGGCTTTTCTGGAACGCGGTACCGCCCATGTGGCCTGGGGTACAGAAGGTGTATTTACCTTCACGGACATATTTGAACAGCGCTTTGGTCAGCGGCGGCAGAATGGTGTCGATGTATTCGTCAGTGTTCTGTTTGATTTTGTTCGCGATATCTTCCGCAGCGCCCAGCGCATATTCGAAGAAGCGAACCTGCATGCGCAGATCGTTCAGGCTAACGTCCAGAGTGGAGTAGGTGTTAGCGAACGCATACAGCGGCATGTACTCGTTCATTTTGCTGATTTCTTCGCACAGTTCGAGATTGTATTTATCCCAGTCGAAGATCACGCCGCACAGACGAGAGTTGTTTTCAATAAGTTTTAATAAGTCGTCACGGTCGTTCGGGTAGACAATACGGAAGTCCAGGCGTTCGAGAGCACGATGCAGTTCACGGATGGGTTCTTCTTTGAAGTAAACCCCCATGTGATTCATGATTGCAATAACGTTCATAGTCAAATCTCCAGATGTAGAAAGCCCCTCCCGTCGCGTGATGACAGGTGATGGAAGGAGCCTCAGGAAAACGGGTTGCTGATTAGTGCGCGTTAGCGGTGGTGTTGTTATCCGATGCGTTGTTCTGGCGCTGGTGCATTTTGCGACCGTAGAACATCAGGATAATCAGGCTAACGATGAAAGTGCCGGCCAGTTCGAAGGAGCTTGCGCCCATCAGCGCGATGAAGCAGAACACGCAACCCAGTACCGAACAAATCAGGCTAACGAAGTTACGGATGTTGATGCCTTCGAAACGAATCAGGTCAACACAGGAGTAGAAGTAAGGCAGCATGGTCAGCAGTACCGCGATACCGGTCAGTTCGCCGAACAGGTCAGAGGCTTTACCACCGGCGGAGTTCATCAGGGTAATCAGCACCATCAGCGCGGTCATTTTCACTGCGGCCAGCAGCAGGCCTTTTTTCGGAATACCGTTGTTATCAACTTCGCCATACACTTTCGGGAAGTTACCGTCGTTGGCGGCACGTACACCGGCCTGGCCAACCAGCATCATCCACGAGCCCAGAGAAGTCAGGCAGGCAAAGGCGGTGAAAGCGGATACCATCGGTGCAGCCCAGCCGCCGAGGATGGTAGAGGCGCTAATTGCGAACGGCGCACCGGACGCGGCCATCTGAGAAGCAGGATACATACCGGCGATAACCTGAGTCGCGGCGATGTAGACGATACCGGCCATCGCAGTACCCAGCATGGTTGCCAGCGGTACGGTACGTTTCGGGTTTTTCACCATCCCGGTACTCACGGCGGCGGATTCTACGCCAACGAAGGCCCACAGGCAGAGCAGGATACTTTTAATAACCGCGTGGCTATCAGTGGTGCTGGAGGTATTCCAGTTCGCCTGATAGGTAGCGACATCAAACCAGTGCCAGCCGACGACCGCGGTCATGACTACCGGAATAAGCACCAGTACCAGACCAATAGTGGTCAGACGGCTGACCCAGGTCCCGCCGAGCATATTAACGAAAGTAAAGATCCACACGATGGCAATACAGGCAATACCTGCTGGCACCGGGTTATTTAAAATTGGGAAGAACGTAGAGAGATAAGAAACTGCGGTAATCCCGATGGCCAGGTTACCAATCCAGTTTGCATGATAATAAAGGACACCGGTCTGGAAACCGAACGCCGGAGATATTTCGCCAGCGTAGGCAATAGGACCGCCCTGCTGCGGGTTTTTAGTGGCCAGTCGGGCATAAACATAAGCCAGAGACATCGCACCAATAATTGAAATCACCCAGCCCCAAATGGCAATACCACCGATGCTGGCCAGGTTCGCAGGTAATAATGCAATCCCGCTCCCCATCATATTACCGGCGACTACGCCGGTACAGGCAAATAGCCCGATCTTCTTGGCAGAACTCATGGTTGTTTTTCTCCTAAGTTTATTTGGGAGGTACAGATCATGATACAGAACCATTAATTGACCCGACCAACTGCCAACAAGATTACTGATTTGTACGAGATTAGTCCTAAAGATAAAGTGATATAAAAACAAACATCAGACAAATGATATTTTGACCTTTTTCGCTTAACATATAAACATGACAACAGGGTGTCAGAAAAAGATAAACATCGTTGCATTACAGCAAGTTATAAGAAGCAGAGCGTGTTACCTGACTGTTATTTAAAGCCTCCTGAATGCTAAATAAAAATAACAACAAGAGGCTTCATGAGAAACATAAATTTAACCTCACCATGCCCAAAACCTTGCACATGATGAGGGTTTACTTATTCTGAAGAGAGAAAGTTGTCGAGATATGGAACTACTCGGTTAACCGACGTCTGGAAAACCCCATTTTCAATCCAGTACAGGGTATCTTCGCCAGGACGTAAATTAAACGCCGTGATGTAAGAATCGGCAGCCAGACGGTTCTCACCTTTCATCTCATAGACTTTCCCTAACAGCACATAATTTAGCCATGACATCTCTAAATCAATCGCACTATTAATTGCGGTATTTGCTTCGTCGACTTTGCCCTTCCCCAATGAATCCACCGCTTTTATTTGATAATAAATCGCCATGTCTTTTATACCCGGCATCGCCCCTACCCGCTCGACTTCACTGTAGAGGGCGGCCAGCTGTTTATCGTCCAGCGGCTGTTGTGAATGGCGCAATACATCCACCAGCGTTTTTTCGGCATAGGCGTAAATAAAATCCGGCGCCCGCTTAATCACATCATCCAGCAGGCTACTGGCCTTACTTAATGAATCGACATCGCCCTTCATTAACAGCTGATGCGACTGGTAGAAATAGGTTAACGCCACGCTTTGCGAGGGCTGATATTGCCTGAGCATCGCCTGCATTCGCGCCGGCCACGGCTGCGCCAGGGCATCCGACAGGCTGTTCATCAGATCGTTCTGGATGGTCAGCTGGTTATCGTTGGTCACAAAGTAGCGCTTATCCAGCATCGTCGAGCTGTCGGCGTTGTCCACCAGCTGGACCGACATAAAGCACTGCTGCGCCCGATAATGGCGCTGATTAACGAACTCAATGGTCAGCGTTTTGCCGGAACTGCTTGGTTCATTGATGTTGTAGTCCGTTTTGTCATGCACCATAAAGGTCGAGAAGGTGTTCAGCGAGGTGGTGATCAGGCTGGCCAGTCCAACGGCGTAGGAGTGCTGCGACGACCAGTTAGCGCAGGAGTTGCCATTCACCAGGTGGATATCGATATCGCGCGGATTGAGCAGCAGACGCGCCTTGTTGACCGGCGGCCGCGATTCCATGCTCGACAGCGCCACCAGCGCCACGCAGGTGCCCAGCGCCAACAGGAACAGCCCCCACACCAGGGCGGTAGTGAGGCGCTTGCGGCCTGACGGCGCGCTGGCCACGGTAGGAGCCGGTGGCGGCGCGGCGGCATCAGGGAGAGGGACAGAGACGTCGGATGGCGCACCGGCGGCCGGCGGCGCAGGAACGGCGGTCGACGGCGAAGGCGTCAGCGCCTCCATCGACGGGGCTAGCTCCTCCCCCTCTTCGGTGCACCAGATCACCGGCACCGTGAGCTTATACCCCCGTTTGGGTACCGTCGCGATGTACTCAAGGCTAACGTCGTCGCCGTCTTTGAGCGACTTGCGCAGTTCAGAAATACTCTGCGTGACGACGTGGCTGGTCACAACGTTCCGGGTCCAGACGTTTTCGATAAGCTCGTCCCGGCTAAGCACTTCCCCCGGATGGCGGGCAAAAAAGACCAGAAGATCGATTAAACGCGGTTCAAGGGTAAGCTGGCGCCCCTTCCTGCTGATTTGGTTTACAGAGGGGGTTACCAGCCATTCACCGACGCGAACAACAGGTTGTAGCATACAAGAAAGCCCCAGACAAAAAGGGAAAGGCGCGATGATAACACATTTGTCCTACCTATTTTTGCCAGGGGTCACTCCCTCAGGCATTAGGCCGGAATTGGCTCTTTATTAACAATAAAAAGCAATAATTCATTAACATCGTGATCATGAAATCTATATATAGCGATAAAAACGCATTTCCGCTGCCGCTATTGCCTAAGGCAATTCCGATAGCAGAAAAAAATAAGCCCGGAGGCTTAACGCGCTCCAGGCTCAATGCGTTGCGCGCCGATACGGCACGCTTTAAAAAAAGGTTATTTATACACTTCCGCTGTGGCTTCAAAGTTAGGGCCATGCTCACGCGCAGCGGTGATCACGTAGTACTTTCCGCCTTTCTCATCGGCCAGCTTGGAGAGCTGATCGTGCAGATCGGAAGGCGAAGAGAATTCGCCACCGGACGGCCCCACCGAGATCGGCCCGACTTTGGTCAGTTTGAAGTGTTTCACTTCTTCTTTGGTAATCAACTGCGCGGCGGAGGCGCCAAATGCAACGGCGGAAAGGGCTAACGCGACTATCACTTTTTTCATCCTGCAATCTCCTTGGAATTAGCCTTCAGTCAGGCCCTTTCAGTATAGACGGCGATTTACTAAGCGTGCTACCGATGCGCTTATTTTTTGGCCGAGGCGTTCAGTAACGCGGCGGTACTCCTTCCGGGCGGGTCTTAAAGCGCCGGTGCAGCCACATGTATTGCTCGGGCGCCATCAGGATGCACTGTTCGATAATCTGATTCATCCAGGCCGCCGTAACCTCGGCGCTCGCCAGCGGCGGCGTGCGCTCCGGCGTCAGGGAGATCAATTCATACCCCATGCCGTTGGGCTTGCGCCGCGGAACAAACGGCACAATCGTCGCCCCGGACATTTTCGCCAGCATCCAGGTACCGGTGGTGGTCGCCGCCTGTTCGACGGCAAACAGCGGGGCGAAGACGCTGCTGGCCGGACCGTAGTCATGATCCGGCGCGTACCAGAGAATTTCCCCCTCTTTTAGCGCCCTGACCATCCCTTTCAGATTTTTTCGATCCAGCATGGTCTTGTTAGAGCGCAAGCGTCCCCAGGTTTGCAGCCAGTCAATCAGCGGGTTATCGTTGGGCCGGTAGACGCCAATGCCTGGGGTAAACATGCCGTACATTCGCGCACCCATTTCGAGGGTCAGAAAATGGATACCGATCAGTAAAATGCCCTGCTTTTCTTCCAGAAGCTCCACCACCTCGTTAACGCCGCTGGTCTCGGTCCAGCGCGCTACCCGGTGCGTCGGCCAGAACCAGGCCATGCCGGTCTCCATCAGCCCCATGCCCAGCGATTCAAAGTTTTTCACCAGCAGCGCCTCGCGGTCGGCGGCGCTCATCTCGGGAAAGCAGAGTTCGAGATTACGTCTGGCAATCCGCGCGCGGCTTTTCATCACCCGCATTGCCAGCCGCCCAAGCGCCGTTCCCAGACGGTAGATCACCGGATACGGTAATTGCACCAGCAGCCACAAAAAGCCAATTCCCAGCCACAACAGCCAGTAACGCGGGTGCAACAGCGCGCGGGAAAATTTGGGTAAATTTGACATAGTAATCCTGTTAATTCACTCAATAATAGCTGAGCAAAAACCGCGAAATAAAGTAGCGGATCCTGCACGTAGTATTTTTCCAATTCGTGCGGTAATACTCAATCACAAAGCGCGTTATTATAAGCCGATTCCAGGATAAATTCAGCCCTTACGCTGGGGACTACTCTATTATTAGACGCAACGCGTAAAATTTCCTGTTTAATGCATAAATAAATAAACCTAACCTCTACGGCCCGGCCGATTGTCGATAAAATAGCCAGTACATTTGCCTCAGCCTCTCGACCAATACCTCTTTTACTCACGCTTTATTATGGCGGTAGCGAACGCAAACAGTCCGTTTCGCCCGGTTTGACACGGCCAGCATGCGGTTATTTGTGACTGGGGCAAAGGTTAAGCATCGACATTGCGGATCCTTTTCCCAGATATGCTACGTTTACAGCGCTCATTCGACGCAAGTGCCTTTGCCGACGTCGCCGCTTTCAGAAGCCATAGTGAGAAGGAACTATGACAATGAATTATCAATTAGTGAAGCAAGTCAGAGAAAATAACCCATTAAGAAAAAGCTTCATTGACCTTGCCGTTAAGACTTTTGACCTGTCTTTTGAAGAGTGGTATCAGCAAGGTTACTGGACCGACGCCTATATCCCCTATGCTTTTGTCGAACGCAATAAAGTTATCGCTAACGCTTCGGCCAACATCATCGACCTGCGCTGGCAGGGCGAGCCCCGGCGTTATATTCAGATTGGCACCGTGATGACCGAGCCGGACCACCGTAATAAGGGATTAGCCGGCCAGCTTATCCATCACATCCTGCAGGACTGGCAGCAGGAGGCGGACGCCTTCTTTTTATTCGCCAATCCCACCACGGTGGATTTTTACCCCAAATTTGGCTTCACCCGCAGCGAAGAGTATCAATATATTATGCCGGTCTCCCCGCGAGCCGGTGATTTTCGTAAACTGGATATGGACAGCGCTGACGATGTCGCCCTGCTCCGCCATTACTATGAAAAATCCAACCCGTTCTCACCGCTGCGGGTGGAGCATAACTTTGGCCTGCTGATGTTTTACTGCTCAGCCTTTATGAAGCATTTTGTCTATTACTCGGCAAAAAATGAGGCGGTGGTCATCGCCATGCAAAACGGTCCGGTGCTGATCTGCTTTGATCTGTTCTGCGACGTGGGCAAGAGCCTGTCGACGCTGGTCAACGAACTGGCCGATGACCACGTTTACCAGGCCATCCTCGGTTTTACCCCCAGTGAAGACCGGCTCGGCGAGTATGAGAAGATAGAGGGAGAAGATATCCTCTTCGTCTATGACCAGAAGGAAAACCTGTTTAAAGACAGGAAGTTGATGTTTCCTTTACTGGCGCATGCCTGACGGCGCAGTGCCGCCAGGCAGATCAGTTATAAGTCACCACGAAGGTCGCGCTGGCGTTCGCTTCGCCCGCAGTCACTGCGGGCTGCGTCTGGATATAGCGGGCCTGATAGGATAAACGATAGTTCGTCTGACTGCCTTTTTTCCCGGACCAGACCTGGCTCACCTGGTTTAGCGGCACCAGCGAGCCGCCGGCACTGAGGATCTGCACGCCAAGTCCGGATGCCCCTTCGGGTTGGTCATCGATTTTAATCACTTCGTTGGCGGCGACAGCGCTGTCCACCGTCGCGTTAAACTGCATAAACACGCTGCCGACATTTTCACAGTTCGTCAGGTTGATGTTAAAAGGAACCGGGGCGGTGGTGCTGTTGAGCCCGGTAAATGCGGTTTTGTTATGCCGTCCGAGGAAGACGTTAATGTTTTTACTGTCGTCAGTAATCTTGCAGGTGGGTGATTTGACCTGAATACAGAGCCCGCTGACGCTGAAGCGCATCGCCTGTACTCCGCCAAGATAAATATCGCCAAGGTAATCATTAAGGCAATATTCGCCCGGCGGCGGTAGACCGCCGTTATCGGCAATCCGCCAGAAATAGATGGTCGGTTTTTTATTTTCCGCCTGAAATGCGCGCTGGCCGGAAAATACCGGCGCGGAAGGCCAGGCCGTGAACAGGGGATCGAAATTAATGCCATCCTGTTCCCCCATCTGAAAGCTGTAGCCGATGCCCGGCAGGCGGTCGATGCTGTAGATATCCCCCGGCTTGCTGTCTCCCGCCGGGCCGACCCGGGAACCGCCAATGCTCTGAAACCCGCCGGGCTCGCTGCCGCTGCAGGCGATCTCCCAGCGTTCGTTATTAGTGATAATCATCCCTCCGTAGCTGTATAGCAGGGAGCCGATGGGGAGATCGCTGACGTCAAGGTTGATACTGGCCTGGCTGACGTTCACTGAAAACTCGATAGTTTTGCCACTGACCATCTGGCACGCTGCCGACAGCGAAGCGCAGTACCCGCCGGCCAGCAGAAGAGGTACCCCTGATGCGATGATTTTTTTCATATTACTTCTCCTTTATTCCCGGCCGGCAGACCTGATGCGGCGTGCCGCTGCTAACCTGCTGCACCGCGTCGTCGCGGATGGCATAGGCCAACCGGCAGCGTTGCCCGCTGCGTTCGCCCCATACTACCGAGACGCTGCCGTGGTCTTGCGGCACTCGGGCATACAGCAGCCCGCCCTGACCGACGGCGCCAACCGCCCGACCGTTGTCGTCGAACACCTCCGCGCCCAGCGGGGGCGCCGCGCCATCCGGCAGCGTGACATGGGCAAACCAGGGATAGCCGGTACGCGTGACAAATTTGACCTTCACCGCCGCGCCCGAATCGGGCACCACCGTCGTGCTGCTGGAGACAATCTCCACATGGTCGTTCAGACCCTGCGGATCGAGATCCAGCCAGTTAGCGGTAAAGGGATCGAGGTAAGGGATGATCGTAAAACCCTGGCGGTTAATCGGCTGTCCAAGGCGGTTAGCCACCCGGGCCCCCACCGCGCCGGGCGCTTCCACAATGGCGAAGGTTTCCCCCAGTTCGGGGGTGGCGGTCATGCCGCCTTGATGCGCTACCAGGGCGCCCGATGCCCCCAGCGAGTACTGCTGCTGATGGCGACCGGCGCTGGCGCTGGCGTTCAGGTACGCATAATCCGTCCGCAGGCTACCGTTGGCCGCAACGCTGGCTTCATTTGGGTTCTCCCGCGGCATGTCGTAGCTGGCGGTCAAACCGTAGCTGAAGGCGTTTTTCTCGCCTGCGCTGCCGGTATAGCTGGACTGCAGCTGGCTGCCGTAGTTTTTATCGTGGTTAAAGCGGGTGGTCAGGCTGCCCGCCTGCCCGAACGGCAGCGAAAAGGAGACGCCCACCACCTGATTATTGCGGTGATGGATATCCTGGCTCTGCTGGGCATACAGATAATAATTGAGCTGACCATAGCGGTTGGCATAGCCCAGCTGATATGAGCGCCAGCGGTGGTGGCGGACATCCTCACTCCAGATTCCGTTAAATGACAGACTGCCGCTGCCGGCCTGCTGAGACAACGTCGCGCTGTAGCGGGTCATCTCCCGCCAGTCGTTGGGGTGCCGGTCGTGCTCCCAGGCGGCATCGCGAATGGAGCGATAATTGCCCTCGTTGCTGTGGCTCATCGAGAGCAGCATTCGCGTATCGGATGTAAACGATTTTGATGCGGACACCCGCCAGCGGTAGCCCTCCTGCCAGCCGTGCTCCCTGCCCTTCGCCGCAGAACGGGAAAGATCGACCGCCAGCGCGCCCCAGTAGGTATTGAAGGCGCTGCCGAACAGCGTCGAGTAATAATCTGTCGTCGCGTTAGCGCCGGTATAGCCGCTGATATAGTCATTGAAGCCGTACTGCAGCGTGGCTTCGCCAAATCCCGGCCGCCCGGCGATCCCGTCCTCATCCAGATAGCCCAGCGACAGATCATAATAGACCGCGCCTGCCCGCACCAGGCCAGGCAGCGTGGCGTACGGCACGGTAAAGGTGTCCTGACTGCCATCCGCCTCGTGGATCGTCACCTGTAAATCGCCGCCGGCGTTGGTGGGATAGAGATCGTCGAAGGTGAATTTGCCCGGCGGAACCGTTGCCTCGTACAACAGAGCGCCGTTCTGGGTGACCGTTACGCGGGCGTTGGTGCGCGCCACGCCGCTGACCGACGGCGCAAAACCGCGGCGAGAGCCCGGCAGCATGCGCACATCGGTAGCCAGCCTGCCGCCGATAAAACTGACGCTGTCAAAGAAGGTTCCGTCGGTCCATCCCTGACCCAGCCGTAACGTGGACGCCCAGTTCACTACACTTCTCTCAGCCCAGGTGGCAATGCTATCCCAGTGCGTATTCCCTTCCTGCGCCTGGTAGCTGGACTGGTGATGTAACCGCCAGCCAAAGGCGCGCAGGCTGGCATCCAGCCCGAGATAATGATGGCTGCTGGTGTCCCCGTCGACGATGCTCTGATAGCTATTGGCCTGGTAGCGCAGCACCGCGGCGGGCACGCCGCTATCCACCTTTTTCAGGTTCACCGCCCCCCGATAATGGGGTTGCAGCAGCGCCTGGGGCATATTTACCCGCAGGACGTTTTCCCCGCTGTCATACTCCCAGCCGATCGCCTTATCGATCTGCGAAAAACGCAGGCAGGTGGCCGCGGTTGGCCACTGGGCATCCTTCAGCTGCAGAGCGTCGAACAGCGAGGGTGAGATGCAGGGCTCAAGCTGGCCATCGTGTTCCTGGATAACAAACGTTTCTTCCCCCAGGTCCCGGCCATTCACCGAGAGCGTGCTGCGGTACTGTCCGGCGTGCAGTGGATTACCGTATTGATATTTCTGGAGATCAACCTGCGCGGCGCCGTGCAAATGGGCGCGGTTAAAACTAAACGCCTCTGCCGCCCATGCCTCCTGCCAGGGAAGGAGCAGCATCAACCCAACCTTGATCTCCCTGAATTTCATAATAATGTCCTTACTGAGGATAATTATGATTCACTACCGCGCCGTAATCATTGATGGTGGTGAAGCTGAATTTGGCTGGCAGCGTGCGCAGCGCGACCCCTTTAGGCGCGATCTCCAGCGAGGAAAACGGGGCGACCATGCCGGCAGCGTGTTTTTGTCCGTTAAGGGTGATGCTGTCGATGGTGATATAGCGCGCTGAGGCATTGCTCACCCGCAACCCGTTGCCCGTAGGAGCCAGCGCCCAGCTCAGGGCTTTTTCCGCGGCTATTTTTTCCGCCGCCACGCCTGCCGGACGGTAAAACAGCTTGATACGCGACCGTATCGCGAGCTGCAGGTAATTGTCAGTCTTGCCATTTTTCGGCTCAGGTGGGATATCCAGAAGATTGAACCAGAACAGCGATTCCCGATCCTGCGGCAGGCGG
>NZ_GL882827.1:6111-6461 GCF_000195655.1 Klebsiella sp. MS 92-3 | reverse complement strand
GGCGGCTGCCGTTAAACACCAGGCGCCAGCTCTGGCCTTTTCCCGGTTCGATGCGCACAATCGGCGGCAGCACAATAAACGGCGCCGCATCCTTTTCCGGTTGATTTTGCACGCGGCCATCGTCGACCCAGACCTGCGTCAGAGAGGGGGTCTCCCCCATATTGGTGGCCCGGACGGCGATCTCTTTTTTGTCGCCGGGAAAAATAATCCGTGTGCCGTCAATAACCATGCTGGCGTCCGCCGAGGGTAAATAGCTGGACAGCAGCAGTGCCAGAACCATACGCCGCATATTCACCTCCTCCTTGTCGGGGGGATAAACGGCCCCCCCGCGGGGGCGGGGGGGGGGGGGG
>NZ_GL882827.1:0-6051 GCF_000195655.1 Klebsiella sp. MS 92-3 | reverse complement strand
GGGGGGCGGGGCGCGGGGGGGGGGGGGGGGCGTTGGACAGGGGTTACGGATAGACCACCGTAAAGTTGACGTAGGCTGCGACTTTTCCAGCCTTGGCGGCATCAGTCGCATAGTAGCGGGCATAGAAAGGCAGCGAGGCGGAACCATCCTGCTCAGCCACCGCCACCGGGATCGCTTCCAGGCGAGCAACTTTGCCGTCTGCAGCGACCGCCGGGGTCTCCGCGAGGTTAATCGGCGTAAACCGGGTGTTCAGCAGCTCCACATCCACGTTTTCTGCTTCCGTGCCGTCAGACAGAGTGTTTTTTAGTCGACCCTCCGTGGAAACGTATTGATCTTTCTCGAAGTACACCGAGACATCAGCCCCTGGGGTGCAGCTCGTCAGATCGATGGTGAAGGGAACCACGCCCGCCGTCTCACCCGCGCTGCTGAGCGCTGAACGCTGGACCGTCGGTAGGGTTACCGTCTTGTCTTTATTCACTACCGTACAAGTATTTTCGATGACTTCACCATTAAAGGTGACTTTGCCATCAGCAGCCTGTGCCGCTACCGGAGAAAGCATCATCATCACCACGAAAGATGCCATTCCTCTGCTGTATTTTTTCATCTTCACTCCTCATCACCACGCTTATGGAGAATCGTTCAGGAAATACCCTGGCGTACTTTATACGTACAATTTATTAATGCTCAGTCCATTGGATTAACCTGTTATCTTTTAACCCCTTCCCTGCACTGACATCCTACTCACTTCATTATTTATTATTCAAATTCGCCACCAGGACCATTTCTACTTTTTATAGAAAAGTCTTAACACCACTTTGAAAAAGAAATAAAACTGACACACAATAAAAACACAACCCACTGTAAATAAAAGGTAATTTTTATTTTTTATTTTCTAAAAAACATTCGAGAAATGCGATCTAACTATCTCACCCTCATTATTAACCACCTCCTCCCACGTTCTCCCCCCCTGGATTGAAAGCGCAGGGAGTATGTTATTTATGGCGGGTATTCTCTACAGTAAATTGTCGAATCAGGCAGGACAGCATGCACAGCGTATTTATGCCAGGAGGTCATTATGTTGATCTGCATTGCGGATTCAGAATATTTTAATATTGCCCTGAAAGCGTATATTAATGAACCAAACAGCAAGCCTCTGGATATTAAAGAAATACTCTGTTACCCGTTTAGTGGACAGAGTGAGATGTTCTATACTTTTTTTGCGACCGATGCCGGAGCCCGGCTAAGCACCATCCTTATTGATTACAGCAGCGTCAGCATCGAAGTACTGCAGGTCGCGCTCAGTTTAAAATCGTTTAATCCCCTGATCCGGATCTTTATTTTTGCCAAATCAGGCTACCCGTTGAGCGAGCTCGAACGCAGCCTCGCCATTGTGCTCGGCGCAGAGTTCATCACCAGTTTTGCCGGGCTCAGCGCTGCCCTTGCCCGCGGTCCGCGCTTGACATCGCCCCCCGCCGACAAGCTCTATATCGCCATACCTGACAGCTATAACCTGACCCGTAAGGAAACTTTTTTAATCAGCCTGCTGATGGGGGGAATGCCGTTGTGTCACGTGGCCAGCACCATGCAGCTCACGATCAAACGGGTCTACTACTACCGTTCACGCGTCCTTAGCAAGCTGGCGGTGAAAAATAACGTGGAACTGATGAACAAAGTTCAGGGGATGGTGTTGCGCCACTACCGACAGGAGACAGGCCATGAAATCGTATCTCTACGCTAAAAATCGCCTCATGTTGATTATCCTGAGCTGGCTAAGCGCAGACGAGGCGTTGCCATCTCGTCATGATTTCCAGCAGACTGAAACCATCCTCAGCACCCTGCATATACCGTATGTGCTGAAGCCCGACCTTGATCAACTGAGAGCTACGCTACAGCCATTACTCGCCACGCCCAGGCCGCAGGCCTGTGAGGTAGGCGCTTTTCTCAGCGCCCTGTTGGCGCTGTATACCCGGTTAACCGAATATACCGCCGTCGAGCACTATCTGCTCTCCCGGCATCTCTGAGTAGTAACCCGCCTGGGCAGGAAGACGCCGCGCGCCTCCTGCCTGTAAGGCATTACCTTAGCTCAGCAGACCGCTCGCCGCGTCGGGAGACGTAATCCCGATAGCCCTCGCCAACGTAAATCTGCCGTGGCCGGTAGATGGTCAGCGGCGCCTGGTGCATCTCGTTCCAGTGCGCCACCCAACCGACCGTCCGACCGACCGCGGTGACCACCGCAAACATCGACGAAGGCAGATTCATCGCTTTAAGGATCACCGCGGTATAGAAATCCACGCTTGGCGACAGGCCATTGTCCACAAAATAGGGGTCGGTCAGCGCCACGTCCTCAAGGGCCATCGCCACCTGCAGCAAACGGTCGGACATGCCTACCTCCGCCAGCACCCGATGGCTGGTTTCACGCAGGATATCGGCGCGCGGGTCACGGTGACGGTAACGCGAGTTGCCAAAACCCAGCCGGCGAAATGCCTGCGGATCGCGCTTCGCCTGGCGCAGAAACGCCGGAACCTGATCGACGCTTTCAATCTCCTCCAGCATTCGCATGCTCGATTCATTTGCTCCGCCATGCATCGGCCCCCACAGCGACGCCAGCCCGGCGGCGACGCAGGCGAATAAGTTCGCCCCGGAGGAGCCCGCCGCGCGCACCGTAGTGGTCGAGGCGCACTGCCCGTGATCGGCATGCAGCACCAGGATCTGGTTCATCGCCTGCTCGATAACCGGATTGAGAACGTATTTTTCCGCCGGGATAGCAAACAACATCTGCAGGAAATTACCGGCATAGGAGAGATCGTTGCGCGGATACGCGGCGGGTTGTTCAATGGTGTACTTGTAGCTCATGGCGGCGATAGTGGGCATTTTCGACAGCAGCCGGGTGGCGGCCAGCGCCCGGTGCTGCGGATTTTCCACATCCAGTACATCATGATAGAACGCCGCCAGCGCCCCCACCAGGGCGCACATCAGCGCCATCGGGTGCGAATCGCGACGAAAGCCGCTGCACATGCGGGCTATCTGCTCGTGGACCAGAGTATGGCGGGTGATGGTCTCGCGAAAGGTTTGATAGCTGGCCTCATCCGGCGCGTCACCGTTCAGCATGATGTAGGCCACTTCGAGAAAATCGCACTGGCGAGCCAGCTGATCTACCGGATAGCCGCGGTGCAGCAGCACGCTGTTTTCCGTATCGATCCACGAGATCGCCGACTGGCATCCGGCGGTATTGGCGAAGCCGGGGTCATAGCTGCAGAATCCGGACTGATTTAGCCCGCGCATGTCGACTCCCACCGGCCCCCGCGTTCCCGGCACCTGCGGCAGGGCGATGGGCGGTTGTTGTCCGGCAAAAGAAAGCGTTAACGGTGTAGTGCTCATCCTGTTAGTCCCCCAGCAAGCTTATCAGCGACCCGAAGTCATTCTTCAGGCGGAAAGACCAACATAACCAATGTGATGCAGCTTATTCATTGATGTCATCACTATAACCCTGGCAAAGAGGATATTTTGCTGGCCTTCACGGGGAAACAGGCCGTCTTTCCCCAGCCCACCGCCGGATAGCGGCACAAATCGCCAAGGATAAAGGCGATCATCGCTGTCAAAATTTACGTTGAAAAAGAAAGGATGAAGAGGAGCTACCATGAATTTTGTGCTGTCGATGACCCTTATCTGCATCGCCATCGCCTGGCTGATGATGAGCCTCCTGCCGGTGTAGATGCACCGCTAACCGCCACGCCAGTGGTCTGGATAACCCCTCCTTCAATTGATTTCCGCCGTGGTCTTCGCCTCTGAGGTTTAATAAGAGCCATATAAGAAGTACTGGTTGCATATCAGGCTGTTGCGTTTTCCCGCCGAGGGGTAGGCTAAAGGCCCACTGTTAAGGAGGTGATATGTCTGGACTTATTAATCCACATGCGGCCCCGGAAGAAGCAGCCTATGCGCTGCTGATTGAGCTCGTTCGCGCCCAGCGCGTGCCGCAATATGAAGGCGAAATTTCCGGCCTGCTGGCGATGTACGACGAAGCCGTTAAACACTTTAAAGAGAAAGAGACCGAGCGTTAGGCGTGGACATCGTGGTGCGAGAAAAGCGTGACGCCTGCGGAAGCCGCGCAGGCGTTGGCTGGATAGCGGCTTGGGTCATCAGCTGCCGCGGTAGGTAGAGTATCCGTACTGACTGAGCAGCAGCGGGATATGCAGTTTTTGATTTTGCTTTGTAACATTGAAAATAACCGGAATCACCGGGAAGAACGTATTCATATTTTGGCTTTTAAAATAGTCACCAGTTTTAAACGTCACTTTATACACCCCCGGCTCCATATTCTCCGCCTGCGGATAGAGCGATTTAATCCGCCCATCGGCATCCGTTTTACCGGTGGCGATATGCTGCCAGCTCTCCCCCTGCTGTTTATCCAGCTCAATCTGCACCCCCGGTGAAGGGAGCCCGGTTTGCTGATTAAGAATGTGTACGCTGAGCGTCCCCTCTGGCGCCGCCAGCGCGCTGAAGCTGAGTAGAGAAATTACGGAGGCGATAACTAATTTCATAATCGTAACCTTATTGGGCAAGTGAAAGTGCCCTAACTATAGTCAGCGCGGCGGGGAAAAAAATTAAACTTTTTGTTATCAGTTTGAGTTGATGGGTACTGTCTCCACACACAACACGCTGAACCGGTTTCCTCGTAAGAAGAGGAAGTGTCTTATGAGTAGGTAGCCCCGTGCTCTTAGTAACAGGATACGGTGACACTAAGTCTATCAGGCAGGGGAAATAGATTTGCTGGGTTCAAATATCACAAGGTAAAAAGATATACGCCGTGGCCTCTGCCGCCTCTACCAGAACAGTGCTTACTGCAAATAGGCTGCAGTATTCGAAATAATCATTTAATATTATTTAAACTACTATTCCAGTGTAAGTAATCACCTGGTTCAGATATTGATCGTTATCATTGATTCTCTTGTCGCCACGCCTTAACCATCTCCTTTGTTACCTCTTTCTTGTAGCAAATAGGTGAGTACCCACCAGCTTTGCTCCAGGCACTGCGGCCACCGCACGAGCTGCCGTTCCGGGCGGTATTGAAGGGACAGGCACAAGTACCGGGGTAGGATGCGACAGAGTCATCAATAATCCTTTGACTGACCTGATCATCGCTTAAGGAATTCGATTTGGCGATGGAAATATCTGATGCAAAGACGCACACAACAGCGAATACGGAGATGGCGACGAATTTGATGTTCATTCGGATCTTTCCAGGCAGTGGATGAACATCGAGGGTATGCTTTCAAATAGTGTTCAATATTGATCTATAACAACTGTACTTCACGCCAGCTTAAAATGCGATATTTAACCCAGTCAGACAGAACCTAAAGCTATAATGACTATTAGCCTGTTACCGGCAACATATTTTCACATTCCTGCAGAGCGCTTATTCTGCACTCAGCTATAACCAGCATTAACCATTCTGTTCGATATTACAGAGCAGTAATGCTGTACTCTGACTGGCCATCGTCCGACAGATACTACAAGACATTAGAATCATCGAAATGGTCCGTCGATATGCTCACCTGGCACCTAACCATTTAACTGAGCACGCACGTCAAATTGACTCAATTTTTGCAAATTTTTGCAGAAGATGTCCCAAATATGTCCCACAAGGAAAAATCAGCGACTGGAGGAAGTTGATAAGTGATTGATTATTAAATGGCACGCCCTACAGGATTCGAACCTGTGACCTACGGCTTAGAAGAAAGTAGAGCGTTAAATAACACACTGTAATCACACATGTTTTCCGCGTTCGCATCCGGTTTTGTGTCGTTTCGTGTCGTTTGAATACATCCCTGTATTTATCGTGCATTCCTGTCACGCCACAATTACGACACACCAGCCACACGAATTATTCCAGGATCAGGATGCCATCCGCGCCATCTCCTGAGATGCCAAAATCTGCGAGCAGCTATCCAGATCGCAAACTCACCGGTTTACCTCATCAAAATAACAGCGCATCATTAGCAAGCTAGTTAATCATGTAATTTTCGGTGCGCACCACTCTTTCATGGTTAAACA
>NZ_GL882826.1:9807-10919 GCF_000195655.1 Klebsiella sp. MS 92-3 | reverse complement strand
CTAAATCAGTAAGTTGGCAGCATCACCTCATTCACAGCTTATGTGTATAAAGGTCCGAATAATACGTCGGTTCAGAAACATAAGGACATGACTTGTGTATGTCTACGCAATCTTGTTTTTATTGAGGGAACCGACGCCGCATAAACCGCGGCTGATTTACTTTTTGCCCGTCTGGCGGCAAGATCCGGCATAATGCACCGCTGTCGCAGGACGGCCGTGTCACCGGCAATCGTGACAGCGAACCATTCGACAGGAAAACGCATGAAGCCAAAACAAGCGGACATTCTCCGCCACGCCAGCGCGCTGTTTAATCGCGAAGGATATCAGTCGCCCAGCATCGAGCGGATTGCTGAACATGCTGGCATCTCCAAAATGACCTTCTACCGCTATTACGCCGATAAAGAGGCGCTCATTCTGGCTATCCTCAAGCAGAAAGAGAGCGAATTTATGCAGGATCTGGCGCAGATCACCGCGGATAAAGCCAGCGCGCGGGAAAAGCTGTTTGCCGTGTTCGACTACTACCATCGCTGGTTTACCTGCGAAACGTTCCACGGCTGCATGTTTACCCGCGCGCTGTTTGAATATGGCGCGTCATCGCCGGCGATCCGGGAGCAATGCTCCCGATTTAAGTCGCTCCTCTGGCAGTTCTTCCGCGATATCCTTCTGCAGGTGTTAAAACCGGAACCTGCCGAGCGGGTGGCCATGATGATGGTGATGCTCATCGATGGCGCCATCGCCGCCCAGCAGGCCGAGTCCGCCGAATGCCGGGAGATCCCGCCAGGGGTGACCGCCTGGAGCGCGGCCAAAGCGCTTATTTACTCAGAAGGCGGTACGCTGTGAGATGATAAGCTGCCGCCCAGCGACTGCAGGGCCGCCAGCAGACCATCATAGTAATCGTTGCAGGTTTGCAGACGCAGCGCGGCGCCAAAGAAGACCTCCTCCATCGCCGCCGGATGTTTTTTGCCAATCGGCACAATCACATTGTTCAGCCAGCCGTCCGCATGGCCGATGTCGACCGTGATATGTTCGGCATAGTAATGCACGTCGCGATCGGAAAGCCCAATCCGCCGACAGCCCGCCACCAGTTTTTCATACTGCGGCGGGGCGGGCAG
>NZ_GL882826.1:6154-9685 GCF_000195655.1 Klebsiella sp. MS 92-3 | reverse complement strand
GGGTCGAGCAGCTCGGTCATGGCCATCACGCCCAGTGATTTGTAGTAATGCTGACGGTTTACGCCGCCCAGCATAAAGGCGTTATACCCGGCCAGCCCCTGCCACTCGTACAAATGGGCAAAATGATTGTCCGGTAAGGCGATATTTCGCCGCTTCAGTAAATCCTTATACAGATTAACGTGGGTGATCTCGGTGCTGCCCTGGCCTATCTCATCCCACAGATTTTGCGCAATCTCAGCGCGGGTTTCCGGCAGCGAGCCCACCAGCCCCATCGCCACCAGATCGAAGAAAAGCAGATTGAGGGCGCTGTCGCTTTTGAAGAAATAGTCGATTTGCGCCGCAGAGGCCTCGCTGGCAAGGAAATCGAACAGCGGATGATGAGAAGCCGGGTGCTGCTGGCATAAGGCGCGCAGTTCGTCGACGATATTGCCGGCGTTAAGCATTGGTCTCTGGTGGTGGAAGCGTTTGCTTTCCGCCCGCAGCCACTCAGACTCGATGTAATTTCTGATCCCGGAAAGCAGCGGATGAAACTGATTGGCGGCCGCTGGCGAGAGCGGGTCGGCAAGCCAGGACTGATAAAGAATGAACAGCGCGTGGTGCGCACGCTTTTTGGCCTGTGGATCGTCAGCGGAGAAGGCGCGGATGCAGGTATTCTCAGTGAGATGCCAGGCTCTGTCGGCCACCAGCGGGTTGGCCGTCAGCTTCAGCGACAGCGCGTTGCTGTGCAGAAGCTGGTCAATTAACTCATCCAGCGCCAGCCTGGCCATCACCGCGGTCTGGTCGCTTCCAATCACCCCATTATCTGTGTTACGCATGATTTATCCCTGTGAAATACATGGCTACTATACGGTATAGTACCGTCCATAATGCGGCAACGTAAATTTCACACGCGTTGTCAATTTACTGTTTATTAAAGAATTTAAATGAATACAATAAAAACCACTAAAGTATTATTGATATTATAAAAACAATAACATTACCATTCAGTACAGTGACAAACGACACAAGGAATCATCATGCCCTATCTGTTACTGACGCTGGCGGCTCTGTTCTGGGGCGGGAATTATGTTGTCGGGCACGTGCTGGTGCAGGGCGTGGATCCGATCCTGATGACCGAAGCGCGCTGGGCGCTGACGGCGCTGCTGCTGGGCCTGCTCTACCGACGGCAAATCGCCGGCAGTCGCCGCCTGCTGCGGGCAAACGCCCCGGCGGTGGTGGTGCTCACCCTCTGTGGCCAGGTCAGTTTCCCGCTCACGCTCTATATTGGCCTGCAAACCACCTCCGCGCTCAACGCCGCCATCTATATGTCCGCCACGCCGAGCATGGTACTGTTGATTAACCGGCTGATTTTCCGCGACCCGGTATCGGCGCGTAACTGGCTGGGGGTCATCTTCAGCACCCTCGGCGTAATGATCCTCTTATTCCAGGGAAACCCACTGCACGCCGCCTCGCTGCATAGCTTTGCCGTCGGCGATCTGTGGGCGATGGGATCGGCGCTGAGCTGGGCGCTCTACTGTTCGCTGTTACGTCTGAAGGACCGCCGAATCCCGGCGAATGGCTTTGTCGCCGTCAGCTCGCTGCTCGGCGCCCTGATCCTGGTGCCAATCGTCATCTTCTGGCTGATGCGCCACCCGGCGCAGGACTGGGCAGCCTGGCGCGAGCCGTTTTTCCTCAGCGGCCTGGCGTATCTGGTAATTTTCCCATCGTGGCTGGCCTATTTGTTCTGGAACAAAGGTATCGCCACCATTGGCGCCACGCGGGGCGAAATTTACACCCACATCATCCCCCTCTCCGGCGGGGTGTTGAGCATCCTCTTCCTGCATACCCAGCCGCATGCCTGGCATCTGTTTAGCGCGCTGTTCATCATGGTGGGGATTGGGATCTGCTCGCTGGAGAAACGGCAGGCGGCGTCTATTTGTCTGCGTGACTAATGTATGCGACCGGGCGCCTGGCCACGCCCGGTCACAAAAGTTAACGGCTGGTGGAGAGCGGCTGGTGATGTCCCGCTCCTGCGGATTGGATCACCCGGCCTTCGCGACCAAAAAAGGTCAGGACGGTAATGACAATCGCCACCGTCCCGGCCACCAGGGCCATTGCCAGGCCGTAGTTATGCCCATGATGCTGGGCGATTGATGCCTGGAGAGTGGCATTCACCGAAGCCAGCAAATTACCCAGCTGGTAGACGAAGCCGGGCAGCACCGCCCGGGTGTTGGCCGGGACCAGTTCATTGAGCCAGGTGGGGATCACCCCCCAGGCCCCCTGGACCATAAACTGCATCAGGAACGCCCCCGCCCCCAGCGCCAGCGAGCCGCTGGCGAAAGCCCACAGTGGAATGACCGGCAGCGCCAGCAGGGCGGCGATCATAATCGCTTTGCGTCGGCCAATCTTCTCCGACAGCGAACCGAAGAACACTCCACCAATGATCGAGGCGATGTTATAGCAGACCGCGATGATGCTGACCGTTTTAGGCTCGAAGCCGTGCTGAACTTTCAAAAAGACCGGGTAAAGATCCTGCGTCCCGTGAGAGAAGAAGTTGAAAGCCGCCATCAGCACCACCAGGTACAGGCACAGCTTCCAGTGGCTACGCAGTACCGGCAGCAGGGCCGTACTCTCTTTATTCTGCCTGGCCGCCTGCCAAACCGGAGACTCCTCGACGCAGAAATAGATAAACGGCAGCAGCAGCACCGGCGCGGCGCCAATGACAAACATCCCGCGCCAGCCGAGTTGTTCAAAAAGCAGCCCATAGGCGACGGCCGCCAGCAAATAGCCGAAGGGGTATCCCGCCTGGAACAGGCCGGACATCAGGCCGCGCGAGCGGTCGGGGATCGTCTCCATCGCCAGCGAAGAGGCCACGCCCCAGATCCCGCCCATCGCCACGCCGTACAGCACCCGCAGCAGGAAAAACAGCATCAACGACGGCGCGGCGGCGGAGAGCAGCTCAAAAGCCGAGAAGAACACAATGTTGAGCATCAGGATTGGTTTGCGACCAAACTTCTCCGCCGCCCTGCCGAAAATTAGCGCGCCGACGGGCCGCACGGCCAGAGTCAGCAGAATCGCCAGGGTGACCTCCTCAAGGTCGACATGAAACGAGTGGGCGATATCGCTCAGTAAAAAAACTAACAGGAAAAAGTCGAAAGCATCGAGCGTCCAGCTTAAAAAACTGGCTATCGCCGCATTACGCTGTCGTGAGGTCCAGCCGTGCATCTTGTCATCCCTATCCCGACGGCATTGCCGGGAGTGTGCGCGGCGTCCAGCAGAGCGAGCTGGGGTCACCGCTTGTGTAAATTGTTTGTATAGAAAGTTGCTCTTTTGTTAATTACACCCCTTTTACGACAATCGGCAAGTTTATTAGCATGCTAATTTGTTTCAAATTGCGTGTTCCCCTCACCGGTTCGGCAATTTTCGACCAGAATTAAAACCAGGTTCGCTTAAGCGAAGCGTCATCAATGCCGCATCTGCCCACAGGAAGGGAGAGAATCATGAAGAGAATTGCCATCGCCGGCGGGGGGGGGGGGGGGGGGGTGGCGGGGG
>NZ_GL882826.1:5452-6043 GCF_000195655.1 Klebsiella sp. MS 92-3 | reverse complement strand
GGGGATTTACACCTTTTATGAACTGGTGAAGCGCGGTGAGCCGCTGGCCATCACCCTGTTTGAAAAAGAGGCGCAGGCCGGGGTGGGTATGCCCTACAGTGACGATAATACCGCGGCGCAAATGCTGGCCAATATTGCCAGCATTGAGATCCCCCCCATCGACCTGACCTACCTGCAATGGCTGCAGCAGCAAAGCGATGACTGGCTGGCGGCGCGCGGGCTTGAACGGCACGCCCTGCATGAGCGCCAGTTTCTGCCGCGGGTTATCCTCGGCGAATACTATCGCGACCGTTTTCTGTACCTCGTTGAGCGGGCCCGGGACGTCGGCTTTGTGATTAGCGTTTGTGAATCCTGTGAAGTCACGGATATTGCGGTTCAGTCCACCGGGATCGCCATCCACACCGATAGTGCAGCAGACCCGGTAATCGTCGACCTGGTGGCGATTGCCACCGGCCATCTGTGGCCTGAAGAAGAGCGCGCCAGCCGACAGTACTTCCCCAGCCCGTGGACCGGCCTGATGGAGGCCCGCATTGCCCCCTGCCGGGTGGGGATCCTTGGGACTTCATTAAGCGCGATTGATGCCGCCCTGGG
>NZ_GL882826.1:0-5303 GCF_000195655.1 Klebsiella sp. MS 92-3 | reverse complement strand
TTTTTCCATACCGAGGACGACAAAACGACCCATTTTTCCCTTCATCCAGGCAGCGAAGCGCTGGAGATCACCCTGATGTCACGCCACGGCGTGCTGCCGGAGGCCGATTTTTACTGCCCGATCCCGTGGGAGCCGCTGGAGATTGCCACTCCCGCCGCCCTCGAAGCGGCCATTGCGGAGGGTAGCGACGCTCTGTTAGATCGGATTTTTGAGCTGATCGTTAAAGAGCTGGAATATGCTGCCCCCGACTGGAGCGAGGCGATCGGGCTTCGTCAGCTGACGCCTGACAGTATCGCCGACGCCTGGTTTGCCGACCGCCTCACCCATGACCCCTTTCAGTGGGCGCAGCGCAATCTGCAGGAGGTGGAGCGCAATAAGCGCGAACACCACACGGTGCCCTGGCGCTATGCCATTCTGCGCCTGCATGAGGCGATTGAAACCGTGGTGCCGCAGTTCAACGACGCGGACAGCCGTCGCTTCCGCCAGGGCCTCGCTCGGGTATTTATCGATAACTACGCCGCCATTCCGCCGGAGTCCATACGTCGGCTGCTGGCCTTGCACCGGGCTGGCATTCTGCGGATCCTGACGCTGGGCGAAGATTATGAGCTGCAGCGGGAGCCTGACCGGACGCTGATTGTTCATCATCGTCAGCGCTGCGAATTCGATGTCTTTATCGATGCCCGCGGACAAAAAGCGCTGAAAACCCGGGATCTGCCCTTCCCTTCACTGCGCCAGCAGCTGCTGGCCTGCGGCGACGACATTCCGGACGTCGGTGATGACTACACGCTGCAGGCGCCGGAGACAGTGCGCGGCCGGGTCGCCTTCGGCGCTCTTCCCTGGCTGATGCACGATCGCCCCTTTGTGCAGGGGCTGACGGCCAGCGCCGAGATTGGCAGCGCAATGGCCCGCGCCGTGTCGCAGCAGGCCGCCGGCCGACGGCGCCGTCTCTGGTATATCGAATAGCGGAGCGCTTAAGCGCAATATCCGAATACTGGGGGGGTGAACAGGCGTGCTATAAACAGCAACTGTCCGTCCCCTGCACGACCACGTTTAACATTTACGAGGTATTCATGAGTCATCTTTTTAGCGCGACGCGAATTGGTCAACTCACCCTTGATAACCGTATCGTTATCGCCCCGATGTGTCAGTACTCCGCCGACGAGGGTAAGGCGACCTCCTGGCACCGGATCCATCTTGGCCAACTGGCTTTCTCCGGCGCCGGCCTGTTAATTCTGGAAGCCACGGCGGTAGAGCCTGCGGGGCGTATTTCCCCGGGGGATCTGGGGCTGTGGGATGATGAAACCGAAAACGCCCTGCGCGGCGTAGTCGAAGATATTCGGGCCTGGTCGCCGATCCGTCTGGGGATCCAGCTGGGTCATGCCGGACGCAAGGCATCCTGCGCCGCCCCCTGGCTGGGAGGCCATCAGCTGGCGCTCAACGATGGTGGCTGGCAGACCGTCGCCCCTTCCGCCGTGGCGTTTCACGATGGCGATCGCGCCCCCGCTGAACTGAGCCATGCCGATATGGCGCGCATCAAAGCGGCCTTCGTCGCCAGCGCGCTGCGCGCCCAGCGGCTGGGCTTTGAGCTGATTGAACTGCACGCCGCCCACGGCTATCTGCTGCACCAGTTTCTCTCGCCGCTCAGCAACCAGCGCCGCGACGAGTACGGCGGTTCGCTGGAGAACCGAATGCGCTATCCGCTGGAAGTCTTTAAGGCGATCCGCGAGGCAGTGGGCAACACCATGGCGGTGGGCGTCAGGCTGTCGGCTACCGACTGGGTCGAAGGCGGCTGGGACTGCGAGCAGTCCATTAAGTTTAGCCAGCAGCTGGAAACGCTGGGCAGTGACTATATTCACGTCTCCAGCGGCGGTTTGTCGCCGCAGCAGGCGATCACCGTTGGGCCGGGATACCAGTTGCCTTTCGCCCGCGACATTCGCCAGCAGGTAGCCATCCCGGTGATTGGCGTGGGGCTGATCACCGACCCGCAGCAGGCGGAAGCGGCGCTGGAGAATGGCGATGCCGACCTGATCGCCCTCGCCCGCGCGGTACTCTACGATCCGCACTGGCCGTGGCACGCTGCGGCCAGCCTTGGCGCCCAGGTCCGTGTGCCGTCGCAGTATTTGCGCTCGGAGCCGCACGGCCTGAAAGGCACCCTGCTGCCAAACCGTTGAACCCACGGCGGGCATAAAAAAGGGGTATCGTAAGATACCCCTGAGCAGGATGTTATTGCGGTCCATGTGCCGGGCGGCGGCGACGCCTTGCCCGGCCTACAAAAGGGTGATACCCGGTCATTGCGCAGCCAACGCGCTCCTGCGTAGGCCGCGCAAGCGCAGCGCCGCCGGGCAATCTATCAGGCTCCGCTCCCTATATTTCCGGGCGGCGGGTCAGGCAAACACCGCGAGTTACTGCTGTGCGGCAGGCGGCGCGGCGTTCTGTTTATCCTTCGCGATACTGTCCTGGATGGCTTTGGTTTTGCTCGCCGCTTCAGCCGAGAGCTGATTGGCGTCACCGATGGCGTTGTTTTTGATCTGACCCGCCTCTTTGACTATGCGGTCACTTTCCTGCTTTGCGTTCTGCTTCACCGCATCGGCCTGGGCTTTCGCCTGCTGGGCGATGGCGTCCGCCTTCTTGTCCGCCTCGGCCTTGATGGCGCTGGCCTGATCCTTCAGGCGATCGGCCTCGGCGTCAGCCTGGCTTTTCAGCGTATCGATTTGCTTATCCGCATCCTGTTTAATTGCCTGCGCTTTATCCGCCGCGGCATCCTTCATCTGCTCCGCATTATCTTTAGCCTTATCCAGTTTGTTATCAACTTTCGACGCATCATCGCAGCCAAACAGGGTCAGGCACAGGGCGGAAGCGAGTAGTGTTTTATTCCAGAGTTTCATCAGCATTCCCTTACAGGTTAAGTCGTTATCCAGCTTTGTGATTCGTTGCATTAATAGCATTCACATTTTATATATAAACGCTCAGCCGATAGAGTCAAGGCGACAGCGCCGATTGTCAGTCCAGGGTCGCCACCAGCCCCTGCAGCCAGTCGGCAAAGACCCGAACCTTATGCGAGAGATGCCGGTGCGGATAGAGCAGCGACAACGGTCGACGCGGCGCCGGAAAGTCCGGCAAAACTTCCACCAGTTGCCCGCTGTCGATATAAGGTTGCAAAAAGAAACGCATCCCCTGCAGCATCCCCAGCCCCGCCAGCCCGGCAGCAGTAAAGACTTCAGAGTTGTCCAGCACCAGTTTACCGGGAATGGCGATCTGCCTGATGCCCTCCGGGGTCTGGAATCGCCAGGGCATAATCTGCCGGCTGCTGCTGTTCACCCAGTTCACCGCCAGATGCGACTGCAGGTCCTCCAGCGTCGCGGGCGCCCCATAGCGTGCCAGATAGCCCGGACTGGCGCAGGTGGTTAACGCCACCTCCCCCAGCGAACGCGCCACATAGTCGCCATCCTCAAGATCCCCCACCCGCAGCAGGCAATCCAGACCATCGCGCAGCATATCCCGGCGTACGTCGGAGCTGCTGAGGACAATCTCCACCTCCGGATGGGCCTGATAAAAATCCGGCAGATGCGGGATCACCAGCAGCCGGGCAAAGGCGATCGGCATATCAACGCGCAGCTGACCGCGGATCGGCCGGTCCGGCGCGAACGACTCCAGCAGATCGTCGGCCTGGGAGAGCAACGGTTTGCTGCGACGATAAAACTCTTCCCCCTCCGGCGTAAGATACAGACGCCGGGTGGTGCGCTGCAGCAGCCGGACCCCGCTCTCCTGCTCCAGCTGCTGCAGTGCTTTGGTCACCGCCGGTCGGTGGATCTGCAAATTTTCCGCCGCCTGGGCAAAGCTGCCGGCATCGACGATTTCAATAAAAATTTTAATATTTTCAAACAGATTCATTTGCATGATGGCCCGCCTCCCACCTCTTCATCAGTTCACATTATTACTAATTTAATAATAGTGATGAAAGTTTTTGCTCATTTTTTAAAACAATAAAGACGCCTACACTGCCCTCATTGCCGCATCGCTGGGGCGAACACATTTATAACTTATTAACATACAAGGAAAAATAGCATGCAACCTAACCGCGTCGCCCGCATTCTGGGTATTGAAAAACCGGTGGTCCAGGGGCCCCTCTCCTGGCTAACCGATGCTCGTCTGGTGGCGGCCGTCGGCAACGCCGGTGGGCTTGGCGTGCTGGGCCCGAACGCCGGACTGACGGCGGCAACCGCCGTCTCCACCCCGGAGGCCACCGCCGAGAAAATGCGCGAAGAGATCCGCAAAACCAAACAGCTGACGGAGAAACCCTTTGGCGTCAACCTGATCCCGACGGCGGAAAATGACATCTGGACGCCGGCGATCCTCCCGGTGATCAAAGAGGAAGGGGTTAAGGTGGTGGTCTACACCGGCTACGGCGACGGTTCGTTAAAACCGGCGCTGTTCGACGAACTGAAAGCCGCCGGGATCACCATTATCTATCGTGACATCAACCCGACGCCGGAGAACAGCCGCCGCGCGGAGCAGGCCGGAGCGGATATTATTGTCGCCACCGGCTTTGACGAAGGCGGCACGCTGCCGGGTACCGCCCTCGGGACCTTCACCATCGTCCCGCTGATCGTTGACGCGGTACAGCGGGTTCCGGTGATGGCCGCCGGAGGGATCACCGACGCCCGGGGCGCGCGCGCCGTTCATGCCCTGGGGGCGGAGGGCGTCTTCGCCGGTTCGGTATTTATCAGCACCATCGAAAGCCGGGTTCCCGACTCGGTGAAAGCGAAAATTGTGGCCGCCAACGGTCTGGATCTGCGCCTGTTCCGTACCCTGCCGGACTACTACCGCGCGCTGCCCGGCAAACTGAGCGACACACTGGTGGCCATGGACCGGGCCGGCGCCTCCAGGACCGAGCTGGCCCAGGCGATGGGCGGGCTGCGCGGGATGCGGCTGGGCATGCTGGAGGGGAATACCGATGAGGGATATATCTCGGTGGGCGCGGGGATCGGCAACATCCATGCCATCACCTCCGTCGCCGAGGTGGTGAACCAGCTGGCGGTGTAAAGCCGCCAGCCGGGGCACGGTGACCGGCGCGATCAGGCGTCGGCCACCTTCTCTACCGCCCGGGAGAAAGCGTCGATAGCCAGCCCGACGTCGGCGGCGGTCACCGACTCCGCCGGGTGATGGCTGACGCCCCCCAGGCAACGCACAAACAGCATCGCCGATGGCCAGCGCTCGGCGATGGCGATAGCATCATGCCCTGCGCCGCTCGGCAGCGTCAGGGAACGCCCCTGCACCCCCCCCCCCCCCCCCCCCCCCCCCCC
>NZ_GL882825.1:41546-47738 GCF_000195655.1 Klebsiella sp. MS 92-3 | reverse complement strand
GGCGCGATTAATTGACTGTGAACTCATCGGTACCGAGGTGAGCGTAGTCCACCTTCTGCAGCTGGAAGTTGGTGATGTACACCGGACCGGCCTTTTGCTCAGAGATAAACCGATAGCGTGGGGTGATTTCCGCCGCCTGGATCCCGGTCCACTGGGAGAAGAAACTGAGGAAATCATTCGCCGAACGCTGCGCCTTAATCACTTTATGCGCTTTGTCATCGCTGGATAGCACCATAAACGGCACCTGGAAGTTCTGCTGGAACTTATCATCATGCGCCAGATACTGCACCTCTTTGCCCCGCTCCTTGAACGCCAGACCATGATCGGAAAAATAGGTCAGGGAAAAAGTGTCACCGGAATTTTGCAACTGATGATAAAGCTTAGCCAGCAGCGAATCGGTCTGCGTCATGCTGTAGAGGTAGCATGAGGTCTCTTTCGACTGAACGAAAACCGTGTATTTGCCCTTGGTCCGATCGCAGGCCTGTGGGTGAGAGCCCATCAGGTGCAGGACAATCAGCTGCGGCTGGGTACGCTGGGTTGAGAGCACCTGCTCGGTCAGCTTCAGCAACTGCTCGTCCTGGGTGTTTTTATTGGCTTCGAAATCGCCGTTTTTCAGGAACTGTACTTCATCCGCCCGTTTGGCGATGCTGGCGATAGCGGTGTCGTACTCGCCAATTTGCCCCTGGTTGGAGAACCACCAGGTCTGGAAACCGGCGCGGTTGGCGAGGGTGACAAAGTTATCCTGATACTGTGGTTTGCCATCGACCACCCGGTTAAGCGTCAGGCCGAGCGATTTCTGCGTTGAGCCGCTGGCGGCGATGTAATTGTTAAACAGATAACCGTTTACCGAGCTGGCAAACGGCGTGTTGTCCCAATGGCCACCGAAAGCGCCGAGGGCATCGCGGCGCGCGCTTTCACCGATCACCACCACATAGAGATGGTATTTTGGCTTTACCGCCAGCACGTGCCAGCTGTCTTTCATGCCAGCCAGCTGCGCCATCCGCGCCTGTTCGTCCAGCACCTCGTTGTTATTCACCACCACGTCTTTGACAAAACGAAAGGCCGGATAACCGGTGTCAATCACCTTGAATACACCGCCCCAGGCAAGGTTTTGCACCGGCTGGAGAAAGAAGATCCCGATGCTGAACAACAGGCCCAGCGTATCCATTTTTCCCCAGCGTGATGGCTCAACGATCCTACGACGAACCGCAATGACCCCGAGAGCGAAGATGAAGACCGCCAGCAGATAGTTGTACCACGGGAAGATGGTCAGGATTTCCGTAGACTCTTCCACGTTGGTGGCGTGCAGCGCCAGCAGAGTGTTGAAGTTGGGGGCACCGTAGGCCTGGCCAAAGGGATAGTACAGAGCCGCCAGCAGGGAATAGGCGCCGACCACCGCTTTCTGGACGCGCGGAAAGGCGCGCCAGAGCAGATGTAACACGCAGGTAAATGCCACGGTATAAAGCAGGCTAAATTCATAGCCCAGCGCCAGGTTAATTAACAGCGACTGTAAAAAGTAGAATCCCGTCCATGGGTTCAGTGCCAGTCGGCGGGCGACCAGCGTATCTTTCAGGGTGGTGACATTCATAGTAAACAATCAAAAAGAGGCCATGCGCATCCCCTGGCGTCAAGGGGTAAAACCTGCTGGACAGTGCGTGAAGAGGGTCTCTGCGAGCCGCGAATGTGGCAGGGCTGTGCAAAGATAGGGCTTGTAAATGGTAAGGTCAACCAGACATAACAGATTGTTTTGCGAGGGCGCTTACAAAACTTGAAAAAAGGTCAGGGAAACGGGGGGAACCGGTCATTTTACCGGCAGAAAATGACAGAAAAATGAAGCGGCGTACCGCGACGCCGCCTTAGGAATTGGGTTTGCCCTGCTGCGGTTTACCGTTGATCATCTCGCACAGCATACCGATCAGCATTAATCGTACTTTAAAGGGGGAATGGCTAAACACGTTTATGCACCTCTTGAATTCATTCATCTGCTCTCCTCCTGCCAGTTCGCTCCGTCATTCCCTGATGGATGTTTGCATTATATACAGATATAGCACAGGCTATATGTTATAGCTATGGCTAAAACGTTAATTTTTTGTGCTCTTGGCGCAATCCATTACAATGTGGATCTTTTTATACGATGCTTGACGCGTCACACGAATGAGGAAGCACAATGAACCGTCGCGCAGGTAAGCCAATAACAAAAAAAGTGACGCAGTTAGTGAATGTTGAAGAGCACGTGGAAGGGTTTCGCCAGGTGCGGGAAGCGCATCGCCGCGAGCTGATCGATGACTATGTGGAGCTGATCTCCGATCTGATCAACGAAGTGGGCGAGGCGCGCCAGGTGGATATGGCCGCGCGTCTTGGCGTTTCGCAACCTACGGTCGCTAAAATGCTCAAACGCCTGGCCAGCGTCGGTCTTATTGAACAGATCCCCTGGCGCGGGATCTTCTTAACCCCGGAAGGTGAGAAGCTAGCCCAGGAGAGCCGCGAGCGCCATCAAATCGTGGAGAACTTCCTGCTGGCGATCGGCGTCAGCGCGGAGATTGCCCGACGTGATGCGGAAGGGATGGAGCATCACGTGAGCGAAGAGACGCTGGCGATGTTCCTGAAATTTACCCAAACACAGGGATCTCAGGAAGCATGACTCTTCCCTTCGTCCAGTCGCTGCTGCGCGATCGTTTTCTCCATTTGCTGCTGATTATCGCCTGCGTGCTCAGCGCCATCGTGCCGTTTGTCCCGGCAAGCTGGCCGGCGGCCATTGACTGGCATACCATCGTGACGCTTAGCGGCCTGATGTTGTTGACTAAGGGGATCGAACTGAGCGGCTATTTTGACGTGCTGGGCCGAAAAATGGCCCGCCGCTTTGTGACTGAGCGCCAGCTGGCCATCTTTATGGTGCTGGCGGCGGCGCTGTTGTCTACCTTTCTCACCAACGACGTTGCGCTGTTTATTGTGGTGCCGTTGACGCTGACGCTAAAAAAATGGTGCGCCATCCCGGTGAACCGGCTGATTATTTTCGAAGCGTTGGCGGTGAACGCCGGTTCGCTGCTGACGCCGATCGGCAACCCGCAGAATATTTTGCTGTGGGGACGATCCGGCCTCTCTTTCTTCGGGTTTATCGGTCAGATGCTGCCTCTGGCAGCGGCGATGATGCTGACCCTGCTGGCGCTGTGCTGGTTCTGTTTTCCGGCGAAGCGGCTAAGTTACCAGAGCAGCGACAGGGCGCCGTCATGGCAACCTAAGCTCGTCTGGAGCTGTCTGGGACTGTATGTGGTGTTTCTGACGGCGCTGGAGATGAATCAGGCCCTGTGGGGGCTGGCGCTGGTGCTGCTGGGCTTCCTGGTGCTGGCCCGGGCGGTGATCGTCCATGTCGACTGGTCGCTGTTGCTGGTGTTTATGGTGATGTTTATTGACGTCCATCTGCTGACCCAGCTTCCGGCGCTGCACCAGGTGCTGAGCGGGGTGGGGACCCTCTCCGGCGGTGGACTGTGGCTGACCGCTATTGGCCTGTCGCAGGTGATCAGTAATGTGCCCTCGACTATTCTGTTGCTCAACTATGTCCCGCCGTCGATACTGCTCGCCTGGGCGGTTAACGTGGGCGGCTTTGGCCTGCTGCCGGGCTCGCTGGCCAATATTATCGCCCTGCGTATGGCCAGCGATCGGCGCATCTGGTGGCGCTTCCATCTCTACTCCATTCCAATGCTGCTATGGGCGGCACTCAGCGGCTACTGGCTCTTCAAACTCAGCGCCTGATCTCAACAGAATCGCGCCATCATTCACATCGATCGCCAGGATCGCCTTTCGGGGCGATCTTTTTTTGTCCGGCTCACAGAAACCGATCCCGGCCTTTGCTTACCTTTTCACTTTCCGGTATATGACTAGTCATTATGTTTAAATGACTAGTCATATACCGAGGCGCAGCATGAAGAACAGACTACCGGCAGATTTTTTATGGGGAAACTCCGTCTCCAGCATGCAGACGGAGGGGGCGTGGAACGAGGGTGGCAAGGGGATGTCGGTGTATGATATCCGTCAACCGGCGGAGTTCGCCTCCGACTGGAAGGTAGCGACCGACTCTTATCATCGTTATCGGGAAGATTTCGATTTGATGCAGGATCTGGGCATGAACTGCTACCGTTTTCAGATCGCCTGGAGCCGGGTGTGCCCTGACGGAGATGGCGAATTCAATGAACAGGGGATCGCCTTCTACCATCAATTTATAGATGAACTGATCGCCCGCGGCATTGAGCCGATGATCTGCCTGTACCACTTCGATATGCCGCTGTCGTTGGCGGAGCGCTACAACGGTTTTACCGACCGCCGGGTGATGGACGCTTTTATCCGCTACGGCCAGAAGATGATCGCCTGCTATGGCGACAAGGTGAAATACTGGCTCACCTTTAATGAGCAGAATCTGTACCATTCGCCGGAAGCGTTTCTGATTTCCGGCTATCTGCAGGGGGAGAAGACCCTGCGCGAACTGTATCTGATCCAGCATCATGTCATGATGGCGCACGTCCATCTGACTCACTATCTGCACCAGACGAAGCCGCAGTGTCAGATGGGCGGAATGCTGGCTCACGCTCTGGTCTATACGGCTACCTGCAAACCACGCGATATCCTCTGCGCCCAGCAGCTGGATGAGTTCTTAAACCAGAACCTGCTGCGCGCCTACGCGGGTGAGGGTTATAGTCCGGAGGTGATGCATTTTGTCGCCGCGGAAGGGTTCGATGATATCTATCGTCCGGAGGATCTCGCCCTGATGGCGACGGTGAAGGTCGATTATCTGGCGTTCAGCTATTACGCCAGCCGCACATTGAACAGCGACGCGATCCCGCCGGGAACGGCGGTCAACAACTATATGCTGTTTGGCAACCAGGATAACCCGTTCCTGAAAGCGACGGAATGGAACTGGCAGATTGATCCGCTGGGCTTCCGGACGATCATCACTCGTTACTATAACGACTGGCGCCTGCCGGTGTTCCCGATTGAAAACGGCATCGGGGTGATTGAGTCCTGGGACGGCGAACATCCCATTGCCGACGATTACCGCATCGCTTACCATCGCGACCATATCAACGCCATGAAAGCGGCCATCTTTGAGGATGGGGCGCAGGTGATCGGCTATCTCGGCTGGGGATTAATCGATATCCTGAGCTCACAGGGCGATATGCGTAAGCGCTACGGCGTGGTGTACGTCAATCGCGAAAACCATGACCTCAAGGACCTGCGGCGGGTGCCGAAGAAGAGCTATGCATGGCTGAAGCAGGTGTTCCGCAGCAACGGCGAAGCGATGTAACGCTGCCCTGGCGGTCAGATGGTGTATCCAGCCCGCCAGCCACTCACTGAATGGATAAGGACCGGGAAATGACGGCGAAGTATCTGCAAATCGCGCGGGAAATAAAAAAACGCATCATCAGCCAGCAGTATCCGGCTAGCGCGCCGCTACCCGACCAGTTTGCGCTGGCGGCGGAGTTCAGCACCAGCCGGATGACCATCCAGCAGGCGATGCGCCAGTTAATCGTCGAAGGGCTGATCTATACCCGAAAAGGGCAGGGCACCTTTGTGCGGAAAAATTTCCTTCAGCTGTCGCAGTGGGAGCTGCCCGGCAGCGACTATTTCGGCGCCACCAAAACCTGGGAGCATCTTGGCGAGGTGCAAAGCGAAGTGGTGCGTTTTGCGGTGCGCTTTCCCAGCGACAAGGAGCAAAGTTCGCTGCTTATCGACGCCGATGCCCCGGTGTATGACTTTGTTCGCCTGCGGCTGCTCAACGGCGAGCCGGTATCGCTGGATCTGACGGTCATGCCGGTGGGGCTGGTGCCGGGGTTAACCAAAAGCCATCTGGAAGGTTCCGTGTTTCGCTATGTGCAGGAGACGCTGGGGCTGAAGCTGATGGGATCTTACCGCGTGGTGCGGGCGATGAAGCCCGGGGAACTGGATAAACAGCATCTTCACTGCGAACCGACCGATCCGGTGCTGGAGGTGGAGCAGGTTATCTATCTGGAGGATGGCACGCCGCTGGAGTACGCCCACTGCCATTATCGCTACGATCACGGCGGGATTATTCTGGTGAATAACGGCTAGGCCGGGGCTCCTGCTGGCGGCTGCGCATAGCGGGGTTACGGCGTGGTAGGGTTTGGTAGCCCGGGCGAGCGTTAGCCGCCTCGAGGGAAAATGCCGATAAAAAAAAAAAAC
>NZ_GL882825.1:29775-41417 GCF_000195655.1 Klebsiella sp. MS 92-3 | reverse complement strand
TTTTTCTTGTCAGCACAACTTAGTTCAGACGCACCGGCATACCGGAGCGGTTCTGGATAGCCTGCTCAACCACGTTCTGATCGACATCAGACTGGCTGGTAACTGCCTGTACCGGCTGAGTCAGGGTGATCGGCACGATCTCGCCGCCCTGGAACTGCGCTTCGGTGGTCGACAGCGGGTTGTGCACCTCGATGTAACGGCTGCCGTCCGGCTCGGTGGTCGCTTTTACCGGCTCATCGATAAACTGTACGCGGGTGCCGACCGGCACGTTCTCAAACAGGAATTTGATGTCATCGTTACGCAGACGCACGCAGCCGTGGCTCACGCGCAGGCCGATACCGAAGTTAGCGTTGGTGCCGTGGATGGCGTACAGACGGCCGATATACAGCGCGTACAGCCCCATCGGGTTATCCGGACCGGCCGGTACGACGGCTGGCAGCGGGTTGCCGGCGGCGGCGTATTCAGCATGCATTTTGGCGGTCGGTGTCCAGGTCGGGCCGGCCTTCTTGCGTTCGACTTTGGTGGTCCAGTTGATCGGCGTATCTTTACCTAACTGGCCGATGCCGATCGGCAGAACGATCACGGTATTGGTGCCTTTCGGGTAGTAGTACAGACGCATTTCCGCGCTGTTGATAATGATCCCTTCATGCACGGTATCCGGCAGAATCAGCTGCTGAGGGATGTTCAGGACGCTACCGCCCTTCGGCAGGTAAGTATCCACCCCCGGGTTGGCTTCCAGCATGTTGGAAAGCCCCATCTGATATTTCGCCGCGAAGTATTCCAGCGGCTGTTTGTTATCATCCGGAATGGTAATGACCTGATTCTGACCAACCAAACGGCTGCCATCGGTTGGCAAAGGATAGGTGACAGCAGACGCTGTATTGCAAAAGCCTACGATGGCGAAGGCTGCCGCTAAGAGTGTAGATAATTTCATAGTCTTTAATGTCGTGTGCGAAATCAACGCCACACAGGCCTTTGTTAATGATTGAGACAGTAGATGGGAGCGCATTATATGTGCATTCCGCTGAACAGGTAAATCAGATGTGTACGAAATCACATTTTTTTCCCTGTCGCCTCGGCTGCCGCGGTCCGGCAGGCGGCCGAAGCATCGCTCGCCGCGCGGGTAACGGGCGGTTACTTTTCCAGCAGCCGGGCCTGCAGCGCGGCGCGAACCGGCGCGGTAAGCTGGTACTCTGCCGCCAGCCAGGCGTCGACGGTGCCATAGCGCTGGTGAATAGCCGACAGCGCGGCGGCGAGATAGGACTCTTTTACCGTCAGAATATCCGCCAGGCTTTGGCGCCCTTGGGCAGTGAGGTCGTTGCCGAGCAGCTCCAACATCCAGGCCTCCACCTGCGTCAGCATGCCGTGGGTAAGGAGATACTCCTCCATCACCGTTTCGCTGTCGCAGCCGACGGCGAACAGCGTTAACGCGCAGCCGACGCCGGTGCGATCTTTGCCGACCGCGCAGTGTTGCAGTAAAGCGCCTTCAAAAGGCGTGGTCAGCCAGGCGGCGAGCTGGCGATAGGCCGGGTTGTTAAACGGCAGCTGGCGGTAGAGTTGCAGCATAAACTGCTCGCCGTTCAGCGCGTTAAGGGTGGCGGCATTCAGCTCGGTGACCTTCGCATTTACCTCGCTCACCGGCGGATTGGCCGGCGCGTTAAGATAATGGGTAAGCGGGCTAAGCTTGTCCGGAGTACGGGCTACCTCTCCGGGGTCGCGATAGTCGAGCACCCGGCTGAGCGGCAAAGTATCGAGGTGGTTGAGATCCTCCGCCGTTAACCGGTTTAGCGCGCCGGATCGCAATAGCTTGCCGCTGCGGACGCGGCGTCCATCGGCGGCAAGCTGGCCGCCCAGGTCGCGAAAATTGATGCCGCCCTGCAGGGATAAAAAAGCCGGGTGTCGCGATAGGCTGCTGGTCATGGGACTCCTTATAAATACGTACAGAATAACCGTTTGAGCGCGGGTTTCCGGCTCGTCTGACAAAGACCTTAGCACAAGCGCCGCGGTGGAATTTACCGCAGGCCGTGAAAAGTGTGTCATTTGCTGGCATAATGTCTGCTGTATCACACCCCTCATACTCTTTTTTCAGGATATCCCCGTGCTAGTATCCAGCAACGTTACCATGCAGTTTGGCAGCAAGCCGCTGTTCGAAAATATCTCCGTTAAATTTGGCGGCGGCAACCGTTATGGTCTGATCGGCGCCAACGGCAGCGGTAAATCGACCTTTATGAAGATCCTCGGCGGCGATCTCGAACCGACGCTGGGCAACGTTTCTCTCGACCCGAACGAGCGCATCGGTAAGCTGCGTCAGGATCAGTTCGCCTTTGAAGCGTTCACCGTGCTGGATACGGTCATCATGGGCCACGGCGAGCTGTGGGAAGTGAAGCAGGAGCGCGATCGCATCTACGCCCTCGCTGAGATGAGCGAAGAAGATGGCTACAAAGTGGCCGACCTGGAAGTCAAATATGGCGAAATGGACGGCTACTCGGCGGAAGCGCGCGCCGGCGAACTGCTGCTCGGCGTCGGCATTCCGGTTGAACAGCATTATGGCCCGATGAGCGAAGTCGCGCCGGGCTGGAAGCTGCGCGTCCTGCTGGCGCAGGCGCTGTTTTCCAATCCGGATATCCTGCTGCTCGATGAACCGACCAACAACCTGGACATCGACACCATTCGCTGGCTGGAGCAGACGCTGAACGATCGCGACAGCACCATGATTATCATTTCGCACGACCGTCACTTCCTGAACATGGTCTGCACCCACATGGCGGATCTCGACTACGGCGAGCTGCGCGTGTATCCGGGCAACTACGACGAATACATGACCGCGGCCACCCAGGCGCGTGAGCGTCTGCTGGCGGACAACGCCAAGAAAAAAGCGCAGATTGCGGACCTGCAGTCCTTCGTTAGCCGCTTCAGCGCCAACGCCTCTAAATCGCGTCAGGCCACCTCGCGCGCGCGCCAGATTGACAAAATCAAGCTGGAAGAGGTTAAAGCCTCCAGCCGTCAGAACCCATTTATCCGCTTCGAGCAGGATAAGAAACTGTTCCGTAACGCGCTGGAAGTGGAAGCCCTTACCAAAGGCTTTGATGAAGGTCCGCTGTTCAAAAACGTCAACCTGCTGCTGGAAGTGGGCGAAAAGATCGCCATTCTGGGCGCCAACGGCGTGGGTAAATCCACCATGCTGAAAACCCTGGTAGGCGAACTGCAGCCGGACAACGGCAGCGTGAAATGGTCTGAAAACGCGCAAATCGGCTACTACGCGCAGGACCATGAGTACGAGTTCGAAAACGACCTGACGGTCTTCGAATGGATGAGCCAGTGGAAGCAGGAAGGCGACGACGAGCAGGCAGTACGCAGCATCCTCGGCCGTCTGCTGTTTAGCCAGGACGATATCAAAAAGCCGGCGAAGGTGCTTTCCGGTGGCGAGAAAGGGCGCATGCTGTTCGGTAAGCTGATGATGCAGAAGCCAAACATCCTGGTGATGGACGAACCGACCAACCACCTGGATATGGAGTCGATTGAATCGCTGAACATGGCGCTGGAGATGTATCAGGGCACCCTGATCTTTGTCTCCCACGACCGTGAGTTTGTCAGCTCGCTGGCGACCCGCGTCCTGGAGATCACTCCGGACCGCGTGATCGACTTCAGCGGCAACTACGAAGACTACCTGCGCAGCAAAGGTATCGAGTAATCCCTGTCCGTTACCCGGGTAGCGGCTACGCCTTACCCGGGCGACACGCGGTGCCGTTTTTTTGTCTGGTGGCGGCTAACGCCTTACCCGACCTACGGTTCTTGCGACCTGCCTTTAATGTCTTCACCGCGCTGGCTGAAACTGCCGGTGTTGGTGGCCTCAACATCGCTGAGACGTTCCCGGAAGGCCGGGGCAGCCCGCATGGATGCGGGCTGAGGGCCGTGTTTTGCAGGGACGCTGCCTCGGCCCGACCCGAAGCCTGCAGGGATAAGTCGAAGGTACCACGAAGTGGCGATTTTGGCGGCCAGAGCCCGGGGTACAGGGGCGGCGGCGACTGGCCGCCCCCTGTACGCTCCCTGCGCCATGAGAGACATAACGCAGAAGAAACATCGGGAGCGCAATCTGCTCTGAAATAATAAAAAAGAACTGTTTTTCCCGGACCAAAACCGTTGCAAACCGAGAACAGTAACCAAGGTCCGTACGGCCTGCTTTTAATTTATTCACCATGCTGGCTGAAACTACCGGCCTAAGGTCAGAACCTCCACTCCGTTCCTTCAACGCCATTCACCAGCAGCTTACGCTTTTCTCCTACCGGTAATGACAGCTTCAGCGCTTTCCAAGCCGGGCGATAGTTGCCGCGGGCGTTGATATCCAGGTTTATGCTGCTGGCGCTGCAGGTCATTTCCCACTCCAGCCATAGCGCATCCCCCTGTTTATAGCCCCAGCTTTCGCCGTCGTCTTCAAACAGCAGACCGCGGGTTGAGCCGGTACCTTTCAGCGGGAACAGCTGCAGTTCGCGACGATCGTCTTTTTGCGCATCGACATGGCTGATACGTTCACTAAGCGGCAGACCAGCGCCGGCGCGGACCAACAGCGGCAGTTTTTCCAGCGGCGCGTCCAGCGTCACCCACTGGCCGCCGGCGAACCACTGATGGCTGTAGAAATCGTACCAACCGGCCTGATTATCCGGCAGCCATACTTCACGCTGGCGGGCGCCCGGCTCGACCACGCTGGCCACCAGCAGGTCGCGGCCCAGCAGGAAGTCATCGCATTCGGCGAAGGTCTGCGCATCGTGCTGGTGATCGAGGAAGGTCGGGCGGAGCATCGGCTCATCATCAGCATGCGCCTGCCATAGCAGAGTGTACAGATAGGGCAGCAGGCGGTAGCGCAGCTCAATGGCTGAGCGGATCGCCGGAGTGATGGCCGGATACATCCATGCTTCGTTTACCGTCTGGTCGTCATTCCACGAGTGAATGGTAAAGCGCGGATGCATGACGCCATTTTGTACCCAGCGCACAAACAGTTCCGGCTCGGGTTTATCGCCGGAGAAACCGCCGACGTCGTGGCCGACGTTAAACAGCCCGGAAAGGCTCATCCCCAGGCCCATGCGGATGTTATAGCGCAGCGTATCCCAGTTGGTGCGGTTGTCGCCGCTCCAGGTCTGGACGTAGCGCTGCATCCCGGCGCAGCCGGAGCGGGAGATCAGATATGGACGCTTTTGCGGCGCAAAGCGCTGCTGGGCTTCCAGCGAGGCGCGCATCATCAACAGCGGCATCACCGGGCGAATATGTTTGATGGCGATTTCACGGCCAAAGCCGTAGCAGCGGGCTTCGCCGTCCCATACTTCGTATTCGTTATTATCGTTCCAGGTCGAATCGATGCCCATCTCCAGTAGCTGGGTGGTCACGCCTTCCTGCCACCAGGCCACGGTTTGCGGATTGGTGAAATCGAGATGCGACCCTTCATCATCCCAGAAGCTGGAACGCTCCGGAGCGTCAGTTTGCGAATCGCGAATGAAGAGACCGCGCTCCGCCACCTCGCCGTAGCGCGGGTGATCCTGCAGCAGGCACGGTTTGATATTGGCGGCCAGCTTCAGCCCGGCATCGTGAAACGACTGGCTCATCACTTTGGGCTGCGGCACCTTGTCGTAGTTCCAGTTAAAGACGTAGCGCTTGCCGTTGATTGAGGTATAGCCGGAAGAGAGCTGGAACGAATCGCAGGGGATCGCGTGCTGCTCGCACAGGCGGATAAAGTTCATCAGCTGATTTTGCGCATCCGGCGCGTCGGTATAGTGCATGGTGGAGCCGCTGTAGCCGAGGCTCCATTTGGGTCCAAACAGCGTTTTACCGGTCAGGCGAACGAAGGCTTTGGTCACATCCAGCACCTGCTTACCGGTAAACAGGTAATAATCGATGTCGCCGGCTTCCGCCTGCCAGCGGCGATAGGCGGTGTGGTAGTTGTCGATCTCGTTCCCCAGATCCAGCCAGCAGCTGCTCAGGTTGTCATAGAACAGGCCGTAGCTGATATCGCTGCGCTGGGTGATGGTGAACGGAATATGTTTATACAGCGGGTCGGTGCTGACGGCGTTGTAGCCCATGGCATCGAGGTTACGCATCTCATAGCGTTTACCGGTGCGCTGCAGGTCGCCGGCCTTTTCGCCCAGGCCGTAGAAACGCTCGTCTTTGCGGCGGCTCAGATAATGGGCGACGCCGTCGCCGTGGGCACTCGCCAGGTAGGCGCTGGTCGGACGGTCATTGGCAAGCGGCTGCCATTCGCCGGCCTCGTCGCGATAGCTCCACTCCAGCCACAGCGGCTGGTGAACGGTGACGCGCAGCTGGCGGGTGGCGATAGTCAGCGTATCGCCCTCCTGGGCCAGCAGCCAGGCCGGGAGACTAAAACCGCTGAGGTCATCCCGGGCGCGGCCTTCCCACGGCACATCCTGCTGCGGAGCGATGCTCCAGGTGCGATCCAGCGCCAGCTGGCCCTGGCGTTTTAGCAGGACGCGGAACAAATTCTCTTCCAGTACGTACAGGCACAGGGTGTGCTGGCCATCGACCGTCAGTTCAACGTGATGCTCCAGCTGTTGATGCAAACTCCAGTGTTTCAGCGTCTTCATATCTTACATCCACTCTCAGGCGCGCTTGGCGCGACGTTCAGCAATAAATGCCACCAGGAAAACGGCGCCAATCAGGTCAAAGAAACCCATGGCGATAAATAGCGGGTTGAAGCCGATTTTGTCGGCGGTCACCCCGATTAATAACGAGAACAAGAAGCTGGCGATCCACGCTGCGGAGCCGCGCATACCGTTGACCGTCGCCATTTGTCCCTTGTCGAAAGACTCCACCACCAGCGCGCTGAGCATGCAGGAGATGATCTGATGGCCGAAGCCGCCAATGGAGATCAGGATGATGGTGATATAGGGATCGCGGGTGATGGCGACGAGGGCCAGGGAGAGCATCAGGAACGCGCCGGTTACCGAGCTGGCGATCACCGAGTTCACTCGCGTACAGCCGAACCAGCGAACATACAGGCGGGTGAGGTAGCCGCTGACCACGCTGCCGAGATCGGCGGCGAGAAACGGCAGCCAGGCAAACATGGCGATCTGCTTCAAATCCATGCCGTGCTCTTTCGCCAGGTACAGCGGCACCCAGAAACTCAGCACCGCCCAGGCGGGCTCGGCCATAAAGGCGGGAATGGCGATCCCGTAGAAACGTTTATTTTTCGAGACGGTTTTGAGCGCGGTAAAGAAGGGCTGTTTTACCGGCGGGGCTTCGTTATCCTGTTTGATGTACTCCAGCTCGCTATTGCTGAGATTGGGGTGCTTTTCCGGGGTCTGATAGAAGGCCCACCATAGTATTACCCACAGTAGCGCCAGCGCGCCGGTAAACATAAACGCCCCTTGCCAGCCGAAGGAGGCGTGGGCGAAGTAGATGAGCGGCGGGGCCAGCATCGCGCCGATGGAGAACCCAACGCCAGCCCAGCCGGCGGCAATCGGGCGTTCAGATTTCGGAAACCATTCGCCGATGGTTTTGGCGTTGGCCGGAGTAGCGGCCGCCTCGGCCCCACCCATAAAGAAGCGCAACATAGCCAGGTGCAGCCAGCTACCGGCCCCGGCGTGGGCGATACAGGCCAGCGCCCACAGGGTGGCGCAGATCATAAAGCCAAGCTTCAGGCCGATGACGTCGATAAGCCAGCCGCACAGCGGCTGGAAAATCGTGTAAGCCAGCTGAAACGCGCCGACGATCCACGAGTATTGTTCGGTAGTAATGCCGAGGGTCGCTTTCAGTTCCGGCGCGATAATTCCCAGCGAGTTGCGTGTGATGTAGTTGACGGTAACGCCAAGTAAAAACAGGACCAGCACCCACCAGCGCAGGTTTTTCACTACCCGGCGCGTTTTGCTGACGGCGATATCATTGTTGAGGCCTTGACTCATAGCACACTCCACAAGACGTTTGTAGGGGAAAGTGACGGTCTCACTCCCTGAGTGGTCACGTAGATTTATTAACTATTTGAATAGTCTATTTTTTATCTCAACATCATTGGTATAACTAGTATGGGAGATGTTGGACCAATTCAGGCTAGGGCAGAAAAATCGTCTGGCAAAGCGCTATTTATGCAAGTTTTTTCATGAAATGAGCGAGATCGCATATTTGACAGCGGAATTTGCTTGTAACGTGTGCTTTGGTGATTATGAAAATTCTTTCATTTTTCAATCGGAGCTGGATCACAAAATGGATAAAAAGCTGCGCGTCGCCGAAATTGCCGCCCGCACCGGGCTATCGCCCAGCACCGTTTCACGCGTCCTGGCCGGGAAAGCGAATACCAGCGACAAGGCGCGCCGGGCGGTGCTGGACTGCGCCCGCGAGCTGGGTGTCATGCAGGGGTTGGCCGCCGGGCGTCTGCTGCTCAATCATCTGCTGGTGTTTGCCCCGCAGCGCGCATTCGATGAGCGATCGGATATCTTCTACTACCGGGTGATCCAGAGCATCAATAACGCGCTGGCGGCGCATGAAGTGCGCCTGCGCTACTGCGCGCTGGATGAGAACGACAGCGACGCCAACCTGTTTCTTGCCCGCATGAATGAACCTGAGACCCAGGCCGCGGTGCTGCTGGGGATCGACGATCCGCATATTCATGGCCTGGCGGCGGATCTGGGCAAACCCTGCGTATTGATCAACTGTCGGGATGAAGGGATGCGGCTGCCGTCCATCGCTCCCGATCATCGGCTGATCGGCCAGTGCGCAGCCCGCTATCTGTTTGATATGGGGCATCGGGCGGTGATGAACGTGATGTGCCTGCGCCGCTATACCATGGAGCTGCGGCTGGGGGGGATTCAGGAGGCGTGGCGCGCGCGTAATCTGCGCTTTACCGCCAGCCGGGATCTTATCAGCGTCGCCAACTTTAGCGCCAGAGAGACGGAAGAGCAGGTGGGCGCCTGGCTTGACGGCTTACAGGGCAGGCCGTTGCCCACCGCCTTCCTGGTGGGCGGCGATTTTATGGCCGCCGGCACCGTCAGCGCATTGCAAAAGCGTGGCCTGCGGGTGCCGCAGGATGTCTCGGTGATGAGCATTGACGGATTTAATCTGGCGGCGATTCAGGAGGTGCCGCTGACCGCGGTGCATGTGCCGCGGGATGAGCTGGGCAGCGAGGCGGTGCATCTCCTGCAGCAGCGCCTGCTGCGCCCGGAGGCGCCGCACGGCTCGCTACTGCTGCATGGCACGCTGGTGGTACGCGATTCGGTACGGCGGATCCGGCCGGGCAAAGGCCATACCGCCGTCGAGCCGCAGGGGCTGTATGACGATTAGACCGGCATACCCAGCGCCCGTTTGCCGTGGATATTCAGATCCTCCAGGGTGAAGCGCCCCTGCCAGCTGGCTTCATAGTCCTCGCGCGGGAAATCCCCCGGCGAGGCGCCTTTTTCCAGGGCGATTTTCACTTTCTGCGCGTAGGCGAGGTTCTTCTCGCACATCGGCGCGGCCGGAATGTACATCACATTTCCCCAGCCCTGCTGATTTTCCACCGGCGCCACCGAGTGAATGATGTCGCAGTGCCACCAGACGGAGTCCCCGGCATTCAGCGCTGGAATCGAGCTTAACGCTTTAATTAAGAGCGGGTGCCACTGCTCAGAGATCGGCAGCACTCTGCCCGGCGCGACGCCGCACAGCTCATCTTCCGGCACATCGTCGAGCAGGGGGCGCAGCAGCACATAAGCCATCGCCTCCGGGATCGGCACCACGTGCAGCAGCCCCTGACCCGGGATCATGTCCGAAAGCGCGGTCCAGCCCTGGAAGGTGCGGAACACCGAGCATTTGGTGGTGTTGTCGACGGTATACTCTTCCACTTCGGTACGGTGCGCGGCGTCCCACGGGTCGTAGGCGTCGATATTGCCATTAAAAACGTTGGCGAAAACCTGCTGATAGGCGGGAAGCAGCCAGCGCTCCAGCGCGCCGGAATCGGTATGCGCCCCCAGCCCCTTCGAAGTGGTTCCCGGCGGGCGGCGGCGGATGCGGTCGGGATAGATCACGCTGACGTCCGGATCGAACCAGCGTTTGCCATTCTGTTCAAAACGCCACAGGCGGTTGAGAAAAGATTGCACTGCCGCCATTTCATCGCTCTGCCGCGCCTGCATTTGCGAGGGCGACCAGTAGATCGGGTAGATCTCCGGGCGCGAAGCCTCCAGCGAACCGAAGAAGCTGTCGCCAGGCCCTTTGTAAACATCGTCGAAATGGTTGCGATCCAGATATTCCAGCATCGCGGTATCCCACGCCAGCGCCTGTTCGCGTGGGAAGTGGCCTTTAATCACCGCGCAGCCCCGGCGCTTAATGGCCGCGCGCTGCTCATCGCTCACTGTTCCTTCGGCGATATCGCGGAACGGAACGGTTGGCCAGACCTCCTGGCCTGCGGCTTTCAGTGTCTCAATCTCCTGCAGCCGCTCGCTGATGCGCGCTGAGAGCTTATCGAACACCGCCTGGACGTCGCCAATTTGCGCCCGCAGGGCCTGTTTCATCTGGCGAATCGCCGCTTTGTGATCGGCGGGAAGTGTTTCGTGGGTCGGGAGAGCAGCCATAATAACCTCGCTGTATCTTTCATTCGAAAGTATTAAATATTACAAACGTTAATTTAAGTTAAAATGGAGTTAATGCAAGTTTAAAATCTTGCTGCGGCGCACAAAATGGAAAACCGGGGCGCGATGCCCCGGCGAAGGGTCAGGCGTTGAAGGGCGGGGTGTTATCGAGGACGGCCTGGATAACGTTCAGCGCGCCGTCATGGTTATTATCGTCGGTAGCATAGCCGGCGATGGCCTTGATGCTGTCGGCAGCGTTACCCATGGCGAAAGCGTATTTCACCAGCTTCAGCATTTCGGCGTCATTGCCGCTGTCGCCGATGGCGACGCATTGCTGCGGCGAAAGATCCCAGCGCTTGAGCAAACGGCTGATGCCGTTGGCTTTATGCAGGCCAGGGATAATCAAATCGACAAAGCCAAAGCCGCTGGTGACCGGCTTCATGATGCCGTCGAGCGACACGTGCAGTTTATCAATCAGCTGTGGGATCTCGCTGTCCGGCAGGTTGAGAGAGAATTTAAACAGCGTATCGTCGATGGCGTGATAGTCGCTCACCCGCTGTAGGCGATGGTAGTGCTTCGACATCAGCTCAACAAAGGCGTCCGGAGCTTTATCGCTGACGTAGGCGCTCTGCAGGCCGCAGGCGACAAAGTTGAGCTGCGGATCTTTGAGCAATTCGCCAATCACCACTTGTGATTCGTGGCGGGTCAGTTCGCCGTGGAACAGCTGCTTGCCATGTTCATAAACCAGAGCGCCGTTTTCTGCGACGAACGAAATCTGCTCGCGGATCTCCGGGAAGAAGGAGATCAACTGATAGTACTGGTTGCCGCTGGCGACAACAAATTCAATGCCGCGCTGCTGCAACTGGGCGAATTGCGCCAGAAACCGTGAGCGATCGTAGGTTTTGGCGTCATTGAGAAAAGTTCCGTCCATATCGGTGACGATAACTTTAACGGTCATAAGAGAGTGCTCCTGGCTTAACTTCGACCAGTAACATTCTAATTACAATGTGATGAGGAGCACAAATTTATTTCGAATGAAAGTTCAGGCATTCAGAAAATGCCGGAAGGGCATGTCTTTTCCGGCCTGCAGAACAGGGTTGGGCCCCC
>NZ_GL882825.1:26157-29663 GCF_000195655.1 Klebsiella sp. MS 92-3 | reverse complement strand
CGCTAAGCATAGCGCCAGCGGGCACGAAGGATTACAGCGTATGTTCGGTACGGGCGATGATATCGTCCTGGGTATCCGGCGACAGGGCGGTGAAGAACGCCGAGTATCCAGCGACGCGGACCACTAAATCGCGGTACTGGTCAGGATGTTTCTTGGCTTCCAGCAGCGTGTCGCGCGACACGATGTTGTACTGGATATGCCAGCCTTTGTGCACCTCGAAGAAAGTGCGCAGCAGCACCATCAGCTTCTGCTTATCGGACTCGTTCTCCAGCGTTGACGGATTCAGCTTCTGATTAAGCAGCACGCCGCCGAGGATCGCCCCGGTCGGCAGCTTGCCCACCGAACTGATAACCGCCGTCGGCCCCAGATGATCGGTACCGGAGGCCGGGCTGGCCCCCTCCGCCAGCGGGGTATGCGCTTTACGGCCATCCGGCGTTGCCATGGTCTGCGCGCCGAACGGGACGTTAGCGGAAATAGAGGAGGTGCCAGCGTAATAATTGCCGCCAATCGGGCCGCGGCCATAGCGCGGGTTGTGATACTGCTTCAGCTCGTCGATATAGGTCTGGTAGGCCCGCGCCAGCAGTTGGTCGACGCTGTCATCATCGTTACCATACTTCGGCGCGCCGTTGATCAACCGCTGGCGCAGCTGCTCGTGGGTCAGACCGTCGAAATCTTCCGCCAGCGCCTTCGCCAGCTCCTGCTGGCCGATGGCGCCCTGATCGAAGACCAGTTTTTTCACCGCCGCGAGGCTGTTGCCGAGGTTGGCGATACCCACCTGCAGGCCGGAAACCCAGTCATACTTCGCGCCGCCCTGCTTAATGCTTTTCGCCCGTTCGATGCAGTCATCGACCAGCGCCGAGCAGAGAATATCGTGGACGTTCTCTTCCAGCATGGTATCGACCACGTACTCAATCTCGATGGATTTACGGGTGTAGTAACGAATCTGGCGGTCCCAGTCGGCTAGCACCTGATCGAAGTTAGCGAAGTTGCCTTTCGACAGAGCGTGCTCCTGCGGCAGGAACACCTGACCGCTGGTGGCATCGCGGCCGCCTTCCAGCGTCGCCAGCATCACCCGCGCGAAGTTAATAAAGCTCATGCCGGTGCAGCGGTAGCCCCACTTACCGCCGACCGCGGTTTCGATACAGCCGATAGCCGCGTAATCGTAGGCGTCCTGCGGCTCAATGCCCAGCTTAATGAATTCCGGGATGACGATTTCATCGTTGTTAAACGCCGGCATGCCGAAACCGCAGCGGATCACCTGGACGCAGGCGTCGAGGAAGTCGTTGCTCATCCCGGCGTGGTAGCGCACGCTGAGGTTCGGCTGGGTAGAACGCAGGCGACCGCAGGATTCCAGGATCGCATACGACAGCGGGTTGACCGCGTCCTGCGGCTTACCATCCACCAGATTCTGGCCGCCGATGGTGACGTTCTGGTATAGCGGGCTGCCGGCAGAGGCTTTGGAGTGCGAGCCGGAACGGATCTTATTGACCTCCAGCAGCTTCAGCCAGCAGCTGTGCAGCAGCTCAATGGCCTGTTCGCGATCCAGCGACTGTTGCAACTCAACGTCGCGGCGGTAGTACGGGTAGAGGTACTGGTCCATACGGCCGAAGGATACCGAATGGCCATTGGATTCAATCTGCAGGATAAGCTGAATGAAGTAGCACAGCTGCAGCGCCTGCCAGAAGGTTTTCGGCGGCTCATGGGCGATGACGTCGCAGTTTTCGGCAATCGTCAGCAGTTCGTGGCGGCGTGATTCGCGGGATTCTGCTGTCGCCATCTCGCGCGCCAGCGCGGCGAAGCGTTTGCTGTGATCGCTGACCGCTTCCAGCACGATATCAATCGCTTTCAGGAACTGCTCGCCGTGCAGGTCTTCCAGTACCGTCAAATTGATACGCGAGCGGCGTTCGGCGACTTTCGCACGCATCCCGTCGAGCCCTTTCTCCAGCAGCAGGGGGTAGTTGACCGCGAGGTGAGCATCCCCGGAGGTCATATTGCCTTCCGCCTTAATAATGCCGGTGGCGAGCAGCGCCTTTTGCTCATCGGTGAACATACCGTAACAGCGGTCTTGTACGGTCTGGCCGCGCCACCATGGGCACACTTCATGCAATACGCGTTTATTCTCCTCGCTGACCGAGAAGCCGGCGCCGGGGCGGTCGGCGAGATCGTCGATCTCTTTCTCAATCCAGCTGACGGTGTATTCCGGGAAAATAGGCGCGGCGCGCACTTCGCTGGCCTGGTTACCGACGATCAGCTCATCGTGCTTGATCCAGATGGTGCGCTCCGCCAGGTGGTGAGCCAGCGCCAGCGCGCGGCGCACCGGGATCGGTTTATCGAGATGCCGCTGATACATCTCCGTATAGTGGCTGGCGCGCTCGGTACAGACCGGCGGCTTGACGATATGCACCAGCGCCATTTTATGGGCCTGGATACGGGCGCTGAGGGTGTTGAGCTTCAGGGTAGTCATAGGGTTATCCTCGTAATATCGCCGTTAGCCCCTTGCTTTGCGCATAATCCTGCGCGAAGGCGAGCAGCTCAGGAGCGTCCAGCGGTTTGTCCGGTGCGGTGTAGGGCTGACTGAGTAACTGGTATTTGTTCATTCCCAGCGTGTGGTACGGCAGGTAATGGATCTCGCTGACCTGCAGGCGATCGGCGGCAAAATCGGTGATCGCGGCAATGTCGGCTTCGCTGGCGTTGAATCCCTGGATCAACGGCACGCGAATAATCATTTTTTTCCCCGCCTGCGCCAGACGCTGCAGGTTATCCAGCACCCGGCGGGCGCTGCCGTCGGTCCACTGCAGAAAAACGGCCTCGTCAACGTGCTTCAGATCGGCGAGAAACAGGTCGACAAAGGGTAAAGCCGGTTCAATGTATTTCCACGGCACGTGCAGGCAGGTTTCCACGGCGGTGTGAATGCCTGCCTGATGACTGGCTTCGAACAGCGCTTGCGCCAGCGTTGGGTTCATAAAGGGTTCGCCGCCGGAAAGAGTGATGCCGCCGCCGCTGCGATCGTAGAATGGTTTATCACGCAGCACCGTCGCCATGATCTCCTCGACGCTCTTCTCCTCGCCGCACACCGTGAGCGCGGTGGTGGGGCAGCAGTCGCGCAGCGCGGCGATATGGCTGTCGTTAACGTTTTGCCGGTGAATGATCAGGCCATCGAGGGTGCGGGTGATAACCGCCGGCGCCGCCTGCTGGCACAGCTCGCAGCCGGCCAGGCACAGCCGCGAGTCATACAGCAGATCTTCGCTACGGGCGCGGCTCTCCGGGTTCTGGCACCAGCGGCAGCCCAGCGAGCAGCCTTTCAGGAAGACGACGGTGCGGATCCCTGGGCCGTCATGGGTGGAATAGCGCTGGATGTTGAAGATCATGGCTTATCCTCTTGTTTGCGTATGAATATAAAAACACTTTCGAATGAAAGTTATGTTGACGCAAATCAACAAGCGGGATGGGGATAAGTCAGAGAGGAGAAAATAACGAGAGCGGTCACAAAACCACCCCCCCCCCCC
>NZ_GL882825.1:24294-26046 GCF_000195655.1 Klebsiella sp. MS 92-3 | reverse complement strand
CGACTCTCGTCGCCGGTGTGGGGGTCAGTGCGAGCCGCATACCTCGCACTGCGGGTGACGCATCAGCCTCATTTCGCGAAACTGGCAGGTCATGGCATCGTAGATGACGATTTTTCCGCTGGCAGGGGTGCCGTAGCCGCTCAGCAGCTTAATCGCCTCCATCGCCTGCAGCGAACCGATGGTGCCTACCAGCGGGGCCATTACCCCGGCTTCGACGCAGGTGAGGGCATTTTCGCCGAACAGACGGCTCAGGCAGCGGTAGCAGGGTTCCCCATCCTGATAGGTAAAGACGCTGATTTGCCCCTCCATACGGATCGCCGCTCCGGAGACCAGTGGGGTTTTGTGCTGAAAGCAGCCGACGTTAAGCTGGTTGCGAATGGCGACGTTGTCGGTGCAGTCGAGCACCAGATCGTGATCGGCAATCTGCGCCGCCAGCGCCGCCTCATCCAGCAAGGCATTGAGCGGGACCAGACGGACGTGCGGGTTAATGCGCGCCAGCGCCTCGCGGGCGGAATCCACCTTCGGCTGGCCGAGGGTGGCGTCGCTGTGCAGCGTCTGGCGCTGCAGGTTGGAGAGCGAGACAGTGTCGAAATCGAGCAGGGTGAGCTGCCCGACCCCGGCGGCGGCCAGATACTGCGCGGCGGCGCAGCCGAGCCCGCCGAGGCCGACCACCAGCACGCGAGCGGCTTTTAACCGCTCCTGGCCGTCAAAATCAAAACCGCGCAAGACGATCTGCCGGTTATAGCGCAGCATCTCTTCATCGCTCAGCTCAACGGTCATTACAGCCCCCCAAACAGGTGACTGAAGGGTTCGACCTCGACCCATTCGCCTGCTTCAACATGGCCGCGCTCACGCTCCAGCACGATAAAGCAGTTGCCGAGGCTGAAGGAGCTGAAAATGTGCGAGCCCTGATGGCCGGTGGTGTTCACCACCAGTTCGCCGTCCGGGTTGCGCTGCAGAATACCGCGCTGAAAATCGAGGCGGCCAGGCGACTTTTTCAGGCGCGTGGCGGCGCGGACCCGCAGGCGGGGCGCCTGAAGCGGGCCGTGCTTGCCCGAGAGTTTCGCCAGCAGGGGTTGCACCAGCTGACAGAAGGTGACGGTGGCGGACACCGGGTTACCCGGCAGGCCGCAGAACCAGCTGCTGCTGAGCTTGCCGAAGGCGAAGGGTTTCCCCGGCTTAATCGCCAGCTTCCAGAAGCCGATCTCCCCCAGCTCTTCGAGGATAGTTTTGGTGTAATCGGCTTCGCCCACCGAGACGCCGCCTGAGCTAATGACCACATCGGCCTGCTGGTCGGCGTCGATAAAAGCGTCGCGCAGCTTCGCCGGGTCGTCAGGAATAATGCCGAGGTTAATGACCTCGTAGCCCAACTGCTGCAGCATCAGGTGCACTGCCAGGCGGTTGGTATCGTAAATCTGGCCGTCGCCGAGCGGTTGACCCGGCAGCTGCAGCTCATCGCCGGTTGAGAAGACCGCGACGCGTACCTTGCGCACCACCTCGACCTCGGCAATGCCGAGCGAGGCCAGCACCGGCAGCTCGGCCACCGTCAGGGGTGTCCCCGCCGGGAAGACCACCGCGCCGTGGGCAATATCTTCTCCGCGGCGGCGAATATGCTGCCCGGCTTTTACCGGCGCGATAAAGCGCACGCCGGCCTCGGTCTGTTCAGTCTCTTCCTGCATCACCACCGCATCGCAGCCTTCCGGCACCGGCGCGCCGGTCATGATGCGGATACAGGTCCCCGCCGGCCAGGCG
>NZ_GL882825.1:21056-24225 GCF_000195655.1 Klebsiella sp. MS 92-3 | reverse complement strand
AGGCGTCGTTGAACGGCTGGCCGGCGAAGGCCTTACCGGCGACCGGCAGCGCCGCGCCGTCGCGGAGGGCGTTCAGCCGGACGGCATAGCCATCCATCGCCGCGTTATCAAAGCCGGGCACATCCAGCGGGGAGACGATGTCATGGGCAGTCACACGCGAGAAGGCCTGCAACAGCGGTACAGTTTCCGTCGCGTTCAGCGGCGTAATACGATCGAGCATCTGGGCGAGGGCTGTGTCGAGCGGCATCAGTCCGGCGGTAAAATCCATGGGTCACTCCTGCGGGCAAAACAGCGAAAACGCCTATTATGGCAGAAAAGCGGCGCGGGCTGTATGCCACCTGGGTACGAGGCTTTACATCGCCCGCCGCTCTTTCTATATTCAAAAATTGTATAAGACATTCAGCAATATAATGATATCAATACCCTTATTCATGACGTGACCGGCGCCGCGCCGCGGTACGACAGGGCAGGGGCGATCCACTTCATCGTTAAGGACTGGCGAAATGGGCAAGGCGGTTATAGCAATTCACGGCGGCGCAGGGGCGATTTCTCGCGCGCAAATGACGCCGGAGCGGGAGCGAGAGTATGTGGCGGCGCTGTCGACTATCGTCGAAAGCGGGCAGAAAATGTTGGCCGCGGGCGCCAGCGCGCTGGATGCCGTGACCGAGGCCGTTCGGCTGCTGGAGGAGTGTCCGTTGTTCAACGCCGGAATGGGCGCGGTATTTACCCGCGATCAAACCCACGAGCTGGACGCCTGCGTAATGGACGGCTACAGCCTGCAGGCTGGCGCGGTAGCCGGGGTCAAACATTTGCGTAATCCGGTGCTGGCGGCGCGTCTGGTGCTGGAGAAGAGTCCGCACGTATTACTGATCGGCGAGGGGGCGGAAAATTTTGCCATCTCCCACGGGATGGCGCGCGTGGATAACGATCTCTTTTCCACTCCTGAAAGGCTGCTGCAGCTGCAGGAGGCGAAAGCGGGCGGGGAGATTATCCTCGACCACCACGCCGCTCCCCTCGACGAACGCCAGAAAATGGGCACCGTCGGCGCGGTGGCGCTCGATCTGGCCGGCAATCTGGCGGCGGCGACCTCCACCGGCGGCATGACCAACAAACTGCCCGGACGCGTCGGCGACAGCCCGCTGCCGGGCGCGGGGTGTTATGCCAATAATGCCAGCGTGGCGGTCTCCTGTACCGGCACCGGCGAAGTCTTTATGCGCACCCTGGCGGCCTACGATATCGCCGCCCTGATGGAGTATGGGCAGCTCAGTCTCTATTCCGCCTGCGAGCGGGTGGTGATGGAGAAACTGCCGGCTCTCGGCGGCAGCGGCGGGCTGATAGCCGTCGATCGCGAAGGCAACGTCGTTTTACCGTTTAACAGTGAAGGCATGTACCGCGCCTGGTGCTATGCCGGCGATACGCCGACCATTGGCATTTATCGCGAATAGAACAAGGGAGAGGGCGAGTGTCGCAAACTCACGAAACCGATACCTGCGAAGTGCTGGTGGTGCGCAACCTGAACGTGGCGTTCCGCCAGCAGGATGCGCCGGAGGTGCAGGCCGTGCGTCAGCTTTCCTTCAGCCTGCGCCGCGGCGAGACGCTGGCGATAGTGGGTGAGTCCGGTTCGGGAAAATCGGTGACCGCGCTGGCGCTGATGCGTCTGCTAGACGCGGCCAGCAGCGAGGTGAACAGCGAGGGGCTGTGGTTGCGGCGGCGTAACCGGCAGGTGATCGCGCTCAATGAGCAAACGGACGCTGAGATGCGCCGGGTGCGCGGCGCGGATCTGGCCATGATTTTTCAGGAGCCGATGACCTCGCTGAATCCGGTTTTTACCATCGGCGAGCAGATTGCCGAATCCCTGCGCCTGCACCAGGGGCTGGGGCGCGAAGAGGCGCTGCGCGCGGCGAAAAAGATGCTCGATCAGGTGCGTATTCCCCAGGCGGAAGAGATGCTCTCGCGCTATCCGCACCAGCTCTCCGGCGGCATGCGCCAGAGGGTGATGATCGCCATGGCGCTCTCCTGTCGGCCGGCGGTGTTGATAGCCGATGAGCCAACCACGGCGCTGGATGTCACCATCCAGGCGCAAATTCTGCAACTCATTGCCGTTCTGCAAAAGGAGATGGCGATGGGGGTGATCTTTACCACCCACGATATGGGCGTCGTGGCCGATATCGCCGATCGGGTGCTGGTGATGTATCGCGGTGAGGCGGTAGAGACCGGCAGCGTTGAGGAGATCTTTCGTTCGCCGCAGCACCCGTATACGCAGTCGCTGCTGGCGGCGGTCCCGCGGCTGGGGGAGATGCGTGGCCAGGATCTGCCGCGCCGTTTTCCGCTGCCGGGCCAGCCGCTGGCGGAGAGCGAAACGCCCGATACGGTAGTCGCCGGCGAGCCGATCCTGCAGGTGCGTGACCTGGTGGCCCGTTTTCCGGTGCGCGGCGGGCTGCTCAATCGCGTGACGCGCGAAGTGCATGCGGTGGAGAAGGTCAGTTTTGATCTCTGGCCGGGAGAGACCCTGTCGCTGGTGGGCGAGTCCGGCTGCGGCAAGTCGACCACCGGCCGGGCGCTGCTGAGGCTGGTAGAGACCCAGGGAGGCACCATTACCTTCGACGGTCAGCGGATCGATACCCTCGCCGGCGGCAAGCTGCAGGCTCTGCGGCGCAATATTCAGTTTATTTTTCAGGATCCTTACGCCTCGCTTGATCCGCGTCAGACGGTCGGCGATTCGATTATGGAGCCGCTGCGGGTGCATGGCCTGCTGCGTGGGGAAGCAGCGCTTGAGCGGGTCGCCTGGCTGCTGAAGCGCGTGGGGTTGCAGCCGGAGCATGCCTGGCGCTATCCCCATGCCTTTTCCGGCGGCCAGCGGCAGCGGATCTGCATTGCCCGCGCGCTGGCGCTGAATCCGAAGGTGGTGATAGCCGACGAGTCGGTGTCGGCCCTGGATGTCTCCATTCGGGCGCAGATTATCAATCTGATGCTCGACCTGCAGCGCGAGATGGGCATCGCGTTTCTGTTTATTTCCCATGATATGGCGGTGGTGGAGCGCATCAGCCACCGCGTGGCGGTGATGTATCGCGGTCGCATTGTCGAAATAGGCCCGCGCCGCGCGGTGTTTGAAAACCCGCAGCACCCCTATACCCGTAAGCTCATGGCCGCCGTACCGGTGGCCGACCCC
>NZ_GL882825.1:20070-20917 GCF_000195655.1 Klebsiella sp. MS 92-3 | reverse complement strand
GGCCCCGACCCGGGCCACCGTCATCCGCAGCGGGTCCTGCTGTCTGATGACGTCCCGGGCAATATTTATAAGCGGGGCGAGGAGATCGCCAGCGTGCCGTTGCAGCAGGTCGGGCCGGGCCACTTCGTCGCCCGCGAATCCGCCGATGTGCTGGGCAGAACATAACAACACATAACGCATCTTTTCAGGAGAACACGATGACACAACCTGTTTCACGCAAATGGTGGCTGGCGCTGAGTATCGCGGCAGCCCTGGCGAGCGCTCCCGCCTTTGCCGCCAAAGATGTGGTGGTGGCGGTCGGGTCTAACTTCACGACCCTCGACCCCTATGATGCCAACGATACCCTGTCGCAGGCGGTGGCGAAGTCCTTTTATCAAGGCCTGTTCGGCCTTGATAAAGAGATGAAGCTGCAAAACGTTCTTGCTGAGAGCTATACCGTGTCACCGGACGGCCTGGTGTACACCATTAAGCTGCACAGCGGGGTGAAATTCCAGGATGGCACTGACTTTAACGCCGAGGCGGTAAAGGCTAACCTCGATCGCGCGAGTAACCCGGATAACCATCTCAAGCGCTATAACCTGTATAAAAATATTGCCAGCACCGAGGCGGTCGATCCGACTACGGTCAAAATTACCCTGAAGCAGCCCTTCTCGGCGTTTATTAACATTCTCGCCCATCCGGCGACAGCGATGATTTCGCCGGCGGCGCTGAAAAAATATGGTAAGGATATCGGCTTCCACCCGGTGGGCACCGGGCCGTATAAGCTCGACACCTGGAACCAGACGGATTTTGTGAAGGTCAGCAAGTTCGATGGGTACTGGCACATACCCGCTCCTTAGTGGCCTTT
>NZ_GL882825.1:10790-19956 GCF_000195655.1 Klebsiella sp. MS 92-3 | reverse complement strand
AGCCGGGGCTGCCAAAGCTGGATTCTATCACCTGGCGTCCGGTGGTGGATAACAATACCCGGGCGGCGATGCTGCAGACCGGCGAGGCGCAGTTTGCCTTCCCGATCCCTTACGAACAGGCGCCGCTGCTGGCGAAAAACAGCAAACTGGAGCTGGTGGCCAGCCCGTCGATCATGCAGCGCTACATCAGCATGAACGTGACGCAGAAGCCGTTCGATAATCAGAAGGTACGGGAAGCCATCAACTATGCGATTAACCGTCAGGCGCTGGTGAAGGTAGCGTTCGCCGGCTACGCCACCCCGGCGACCGGAGTGGTGCCGCCGTCGATCGCCTATGCCCAGACCTACACCGCCTGGCCATACGATCCGGCGAAAGCGCGCCAGCTGCTGAAAGAGGCGGGCTACCCTAACGGTTTCAGCACCACGCTGTGGTCATCACATAATCACAGCACCGCGCAGAAAGTACTGCAGTTCACCCAGCAGCAGCTGGCGCAGGTGGGGATTAAGGCGCAGGTGACGGCGATGGACGCTGGTCAGCGGGCGGCGGAAGTGGAAGGTAAAGGGCAGAAAGAGAGCGGGGTACGGATGTTCTATACCGGCTGGTCCGCCTCCACCGGTGAAGCCGACTGGGCGCTGTCGCCGCTGTTCGCCTCGCAAAACTGGCCGCCGACGCTGTTTAATACCGCGTTTTACAGCAACCCGCAGGTGGATAACGCGCTGAGCGAGGCGCTGAAAACCACCGATCCGCAACAGAAAACCAAACTCTATAAAGAGGCGCAGGATATTATCTGGAAAGAGTCGCCGTGGGTGCCGCTGGTGGTCGAGAAACTGGTCTCCGCCCACAGCAAGAACCTCACCGGTTTCTATATCCAGCCGGATACCGGCTTTAGCTTCGAACAGGCGGACCTGACGCCGTGATCATGTTCATCTTCATGCGTCCTCTCTCCCGGAATGGGAGGGAGCGATGCTGAATTATGTGATTAAGCGCCTGCTGGGCCTGATCCCTACTCTGCTTATCGTCGCGGTGCTGGTGTTTCTGTTCGTCCATATGCTGCCCGGTGACCCGGCGCGGCTGATTGCCGGACCTGAGGCCGATGCCCAGGTGGTGGCGATGGTGCGCCAGCAGCTGGGGCTTGACCAGCCGCTGCATGTCCAGTTCTGGCACTACATCACCAACGTGCTGCGCGGCGATTTTGGCATTTCCATGGCCTCGCGGCGTCCCGTTGCCAGTGAGATAGCCAGTCGCTTTATGCCCACGCTGTGGCTGACGCTGGCCAGCATGAGCTGGGCGGTACTGTTCGGGATGGCGGCAGGGATTGCGGCCGCGGTGTGGCGCAATCGCTGGCCCGACCGTCTGGGAATGGCGCTGGCGGTGAGCGGTATTTCGTTTCCGGCTTTTGCCCTTGGTATGCTGCTGATGCAGGTGTTTTCGGTTGAGCTGGGCTGGCTGCCGACGGTGGGGGCCGACAGCTGGCGGCACTATATTTTGCCGTCGTTGACCCTTGGCGCGGCGGTGGCGGCGGTCATGGCGCGCTTTACCCGCGCGTCATTCGTCGATGTGCTGCATGAAGACTATATGCGCACCGCCCGGGCGAAGGGGGTGAGCGAAACGCGGGTGGTGCTCAAGCATGGTCTGCGCAATGCGATGATCCCGGTGGTGACCATGATGGGGCTGCAGTTCGGCTTTCTGCTCGGCGGGTCGATCGTTGTGGAGAAGGTGTTTAACTGGCCGGGGCTTGGGCGCTTGCTGGTCGATTCGGTGGAGATGCGCGATTACCCGGTGATTCAGGCGGAAGTGCTGCTCTTTTCGCTGGAGTTTATTCTTATCAATTTAGTGGTGGATGTGCTGTACGCGGCCATAAACCCGGCTATCAGGTATAAGTAAGGTGCGATTGCTTAACTGGAGAAGGCAGGCGGCGCTGAACGCCATGCCGGGCATCAGACCCGGCGAGATCCATACCCCCTGGCATGAGTTCTGGCGGCGCTTTCGTCGCCAGCCGGTGGCGATGGGCGCTGGTATTTTCGTGCTGTTGCTGATTGCGGTAGCCATCGTTGCCCCATGGATAGCGCCGTACGATGCGGAAAATTATTTCGACTACGACCGTCTGAACGAGGGACCTTCGCTGGTGCACTGGTTCGGAGTCGACTCCCTGGGACGGGATATTTTCAGCCGGGTGCTGGTCGGGGCGCAGATCTCGCTGGCCGCCGGGGTACTGGCGGTGCTGATTGGCGCGGCCATCGGCACGGTGCTTGGGCTGCTGGCTGGCTACTATGAGGGCTGGTGGGACCGGCTCATTATGCGACTTTGCGACGTGTTGTTCGCCTTTCCGGGGATCCTGCTGGCGATCGCGGTGGTCGCCGTCATGGGCAGCGGGATGGCCAACGTGATCATCGCCGTAGCGATCTTCTCGATCCCGGCGTTTGCTCGTCTGGTGCGCGGCAATACGCTGGTTCTGAAGCAGCAGACCTTTATTGAATCGGCGCGCAGCATCGGCGCCAGCGACGCCACCATTCTGTTCAACCATATTCTGCCGGGGACGGTGTCATCGATCGTGGTTTATTTCACCATGCGCATTGGGGTATCGATTATTTCGGCGGCCAGTCTGTCGTTTCTCGGCCTCGGCGCGCAGCCGCCCACCCCGGAGTGGGGCGCGATGCTCAACGAAGCGCGGGCGGATATGGTGATGTCTCCGCACCTGGCGCTCTTTCCGGCGGTGGCGATTTTCGTGACCGTGCTGGCGTTTAATCTGCTGGGAGATGGCCTGCGCGATGCGCTGGATCCGAAGTTAAAGGGGTAGGATGAGGGAAAGCTCCGCCGGGAGTCCTTTATGTTATCTGCGGCTTCAGCGCACATTGCGCTTCCGGTTAATTTTCTGCGTTAGGTCTCTCATGGCGCAGGGAGCGGTGTGAGGCGGAAACGACCGCTGGACGGTTCCCTCTCCTCCCGGGAGAGGGCCAGGGTGAGGCGAAGCATCGCTGGAAAGTCCTTTATGTTATCTGTGGCTTCTGCGTAGTTTGCGCTCCCGGTTAATCGTCTGCGTTATGTCTCTTATGGCGCAGCAAAATAACGGCGCAACAGGGCTGCCTGGAAGGTAATCAATGCTTGCCCGTGGCGCTGCGCTTGCGCGGACCTGGGGGGGGAGCCTACGGGAGGACCCCGTAGGCTGGGGAATGCGCTAAGCCGCTATCCGGGAAGCTGGACTAGACCCGGGTACCCCACAGGTCGTATTCGTCGGCGTGCTCGACTTTCACCCGCACCACGTCGCCCGGCTTAACGCGGGTTTCGCCGTTCAGGTACACCGCGCCGTCGATTTCCGGAGCGTCGGCCATGCTGCGGCCAATGGCGCCTTCTTCATCAACTTCATCTACCAGCACCAGGATTTCGCGCCCCACTTTCTCCTGCAGACGCTCGGCAGAGATCTGCTGCTGCAGCTGCATAAAGCGGTTCCAGCGCTCTTCTTTCACCTCTTCCGGCACCTGGTCCGCCAGCTCGTTGGCGGTAGCGCCTTCAACCGGGCTGTACTTGAAGCAGCCGACGCGGTCGAGACGCGCCTCTTTCAGGAAGTCGAGCAGCATCTGGAAATCTTCTTCCGTTTCGCCCGGGAAGCCCACAATAAAAGTGGAGCGCAGGGTCAGATCCGGGCAAATTTCACGCCACTGCTTAATGCGCGCCAGCTGACGGTCCGCAGAACCTGGACGCTTCATCAGCTTCAGAATACGCGGGCTGGCGTGCTGCAGCGGAATATCGAGGTACGGCAGAATCTTGCCTTCCGCCATCAGCGGGATCACATCGTCAACGTGCGGGTACGGATAGACATAGTGCAGGCGCACCCAGATGCCGAGCTTCGCCAGCTCTTCGCACAGACTGACCATGCTGGTCTTCACCGGCATACCGTTGTGGAAGCCGGTGCGGTGCTTGACGTCGACGCCGTAGGCAGAGGTGTCCTGCGAAATCACCAGCAGCTCTTTCACGCCGGCGTCAGCGAGGCGTTTGGCTTCGGCCAGCACTTCGCCAATCGGACGGCTCACCAGATCGCCACGCATGGACGGGATGATGCAGAAGGTGCAGCGATGGTTGCAGCCTTCAGAAATTTTTAAGTAGGCGTAGTGGCGCGGCGTCAGCTTAACCCCCTGTTCCGGCACCAGGCTCAGGAACGGGTTGTGCTTCGGCTTCGGCGTATAATGATGGACATGCTCCAGCACCTGCTCATAGCTGTGCGGACCGGTGATCTCCAGCACCTTCGGATGCACTTCGCGGATCTGATCCTCTTTCGCGCCGAGACAGCCGGTGACGATTACCTTGCCGTTCTCTTTCAACGCTTCGCCGATCGCTTCCAGCGATTCCTGCACAGCGCTATCAATAAAGCCGCAGGTGTTAACGATCACCATATCGGCGTTGTCGTAGGTCGGTACGACGTCATAACCTTCGGTGCGCAGTTCGGTCAGGATACGCTCTGAGTCCACGAGGTTTTTCGGGCAGCCCAGGGAGACGAAGCCGATTTTCGGCTGATGCGTGACATTGCTCATAGCTTAAAAAGTGTTCAATTATTGGAATGGTCAGGGCAGGAATTCTACAGATCTTTGCGAAAAAGAGTATAGCTCCGTCGCGGTTAATGGTGAAAAAGCGCCCCCGACCTGTCTTTTACGCCCCCCACCGCCAGAGCGGATCCCACACGCCCCGGAGCAGAGGGGCGGGACACGCTTCTGACAAGCCGTGCGCGCAGGCGGCTCAAGCCCGGCGTGGCTGCCGGGCAGAGACTTATTGCGCCGGGTTAATGGCTGCGGAGGGGGTGGTGCCGGTTTTTTTCGGCTCGCGCTTATCCTGCAACGTGAAAATAGAGATCAGGGTAAAGAGCCCGGCGACGCTGCCGAGAATCAGATAGGTGTTGGCGAAGCCAATGGTATCGTACAGATAGCCTGCCAGCGGAGAGTAAATGGCGGTGGCGATCGAGGCGACGAACAGCACCAGCAAATAGACCGTCGAAGAGAGCTTGTGGTCGAAGTTGGCGGCGATGAATTTAAAGACCGATACCAGAATCAACGGCTTCTCCAGAGCATGCATCATTTTCACCGCACCAATCCACACCGGGCCGAGGGGCACGGCTGAGCCGACAATACGTACCGACATGATCAGCCCGGCGATGATCAGCGCCCATTTGGCGCCGGTCCGGTTAACAAACCATGGCATCAGGCAGAGGAACAGGGTTTCACCGCAGACCTGAATAGACGCGAGGATCCCGTACCAGCGGTTGCCTTCCTCCGGCGTCGGGAACTGTAGCGAGAAGTACTGGGCAAACTGCTGATCGTAGGTGTCGTAAATCTGCGTGACGAACAGGGTAAAGAGCAGCAGCATCCAGAACTGACCATTCTTCGCCAGCTCAAGGGCATGGGAGACCTTCAGCGATTCGCTTCGCGCCACATCGGCGTCGGTTAATTCAATTTTGGTTAGCATAAAGCAGATGGCGGCGATGACAATGGCGAGGCTGGCGAGCCAGAAGGCCAGATTAGGATTGCTGTCGATATACTTACCCACAATCCAGGCCGCCGCTGCCCAGCCTAACGAGCCCCACATCCGCACACGACCATATTCGAACTGATAGCGCCGGGAAATCTTATCGATATAAGAGTCGATTACTCCGCAGCCGGAGTTAAAGATGATCCCCAGATAGATCCCTCCCAGCAAGGCGCCAAACCAAAAGTTGTGCACCAGCAGCGGCGCGTAAACGTAGATAAAGAAGGGGCCCACCGGCAGGAGCAGGGCGACCAGCAGCCAGATAAGCCGTTTTTTCAGGCCGAACTTGTCAGAGATAAAGCCGAAGAAAGGCTGCATCAGCAGGGCGATAAAGGCGTTGACCGAGTAAAGCAGCCCGGTCTTCGTGGCGCTGATGCCAAGATGCTGGGTGGTCCAGATAACGAAGAAAGCCATGGTCGACGACCAGGCGAACAGGTAGAGGAAATCGAAAAGACTCAACAGAAAGTAGTTTCTTTTACCGGACGTCATGTTTCAGTTCCTTGCAAATGGGCAGAGAGAATGTCAGCGATCCACGGGCCGCGTTCGCTGTTTTCCTGACATGTTATACGTATTACATTAATTATTTGTTATGACATCCGAATTGACGATGGTGCAACAGATCATATGAGGTATTGTGAGCATTGTTGCACTAATTTTGTCTCTTATTGCCATTTTCTGTTTATTAATTTCAGCTTGAAATTAATTGTGATCGTATAACATTGTTTTTGTTATACACCCTACAATGCGTTAAAGTTGCCACATTGTAAATGATGTTAGAGAACTGGGGATTATTGACCTGGCGCATCATTTTGCACAAAAAATAACCGTATTATGGAAAGGGTAAAGGACGACAGAGGAGGAACCGTGATGACCGTTGACAGACTATACCGCCACCTTCTGCAGAAGCTTATTAACGCCAATATCGATATTGACGCCTATCTGCAACTGCGAAAGGCCAAAGGCTACATGTCAGTCAGCGAAAATGACCATCTGCGTGATAACTTGTTTGAGCTTTGCCGTGAAATGCGTGCGCAGGCGCCGCGCCTGCAGAATGCCATTTCACCGGAGGAGAGGGATGTCCTTCGCCTGGCCGGCGAATCGGTCGCCGCCGCTGCACTATGCCTGATGAGCGGGCATCATGATTGTCCGCTATACATCGCTGTTAACGTAGAGAAGCTAGAACGCTGTCTGACAGGATTGACCTCAAATATTCATAAATTGAATAAATTGGCGCCAATCACTCATGCCTGATCGGCTGAAACCCAGGGGAAGTGAACGCTTCCCCTGTTAAAGGTTATGTAAAAATCCCCGCGCAAATTTCCCCGCTGGCTACCCTTTAGCCCAGAGCTGACGAAAGGAGAATGCCATGCGTCCGATCCCACTGCTGTTGATATTGAGCGCCTTAGCGCTACCAGCCCTGAGCCAGGCCGCGGTGCGGGTGGAGGTATTGCAAAACCGGCTGGCCCAGCCGTGGGGCATGGCCTTTCTGCCTGACGATCAGGGCATACTGATCACCCTGCGCGGCGGCGAGCTCAAGCGCTGGCAGCCGGGTAAAGGTCTGTCGGCGCCGATAGCCGGCGTGCCGCAGGTATGGGCCAACGGCCAGGGTGGCCTACTGGACGTGGCGCTGGCCCCGGATTTCGCCCAGTCGCGGCGGGTGTGGCTGAGCTATGCGGAAAGCGACGCCAGCGGTAAGGCGGGCACCGCGGTGGGCTATGGGCGGTTGAGCGAGGATGCCACGCAGCTGACGAACTTTACCGTGGTCTTTCGCCAGCAGCCGAAGCTTTCCGTCGGCAATCATTTTGGCGGCAGGCTGGTGTTCGACGGCAAAGGATATGTGTTTATCGGGCTGGGCGAAAATAATCAGCGCGCCACCGCCCAGGATCTCAGCAAGCTGCAGGGGAAAGTGGTCCGCCTGACGGAGACCGGAGGTGTACCGCCGGATAACCCTTTTGTCGGCCGGGCTGACGCCAGGCCGGAGATCTGGGCTTACGGCATCCGTAATCCGCAGGGCATGGCGATGAATCCCTGGAGCGAGGCGCTGTGGCTGAACGAGCATGGCCCGCGCGGCGGAGATGAAATTAATATTCCGCAGGCGGGGAAAAATTACGGCTGGCCGCTGGCGACGCACGGTATTAACTACAGCGGCCTGCCCATTCCGGAAGCAAAAGGCAAAACGGTTCCGGGGACCGAACCTCCCCTGTATGTCTGGCCGGTCTCTCCCGGGGTGAGCGGGATGGCCTTTTATTCGGCGCCGACCTTTCCCCAGTGGCAGCATAAGCTATTTATCGGCGCGCTGAAGGAGACATCGCTGATTGTCCTGGCGGTGGACGGTAATCAGGTCCGCGAGGAGGGGAGATTACTGGAGGCGCGCGGAAAACGCATCCGCGATGTTCGCGTGGGACCCGACGGCTATCTGTACGTTTTAACCGACGAGTCTAACGGCGAGCTATTGCGGTTGAGTCCCGAGGCTTAGCCTCAGGTCACCGGGATCTGCACTACTTCGCGCCAGGCAGGACGTTGGCTAATCTGCTGATACCAGCGCTGCAGATGGGGCCGCGGTTGCCAGCTGTCGAGGATCGACAACAGATTGTAGACGAAGGGAGCGACGGCAATATCGCCAAGGCCGAACTGCTCGCCGGAGAGCCACGGCATTTTGGCCAGTTCGTCATCCAGCATGGCGAACAGCGCTTCGCAGGCGCTGATCCCCGCGGCGATGGCCGCCGGGTCGCGCTGCTCCGGTGGCGTTCTCACCAGGCCCATTAATACCGGGCGATGGGCGGGAGAGAGGGTGCCGTTGGACCAATCCATCCACTTTTCCCCTTGCGCGCGCTGCGCCGGCGCGGCCAGCCACAGACGGTCAACGCCATACTGGGCCGCCAGGTAGCGAATAATCGTATTTGATTCCCACAATACCACCCCGGTGGCATCGTCCTTTAACAGCGGCACCAGCCCGTTCGGGTTCATCGCCAGATATTCCGGGTCATGATTGAGACCAAACTCCAGCCCGGCGAGGATCTGCTGATAAGGCAGATCCAGCTCCTCCAGCACCCAGCGTACTTTCTTCACGTTGGTCGAGTTATTACGTCCCCACAGTGTAATCATTTTCGCTCCTGAGTTTGTTTCACTGCCGTTGCAGCGCGATCGGCGATCATGTTGGGATAAAGTTAAAAATCCGGCAAGCTTTTTTATTTGGCTGTTATTAAAGCTTTTTATGCTTACTCCCTTCAGCCAGGGGCACTCCTGGGTCACAGGGCCCGGAAAGTGTTTTTACTATTTTACAGGAGTAATATCTTTAGGGTGTTACGCTACGAAGGAAAGGGTGTGATCATGGTGTATCTTGTTGATAATTAAAGCTTTAAGTTAGGCATGCATCTATAAAAACGCTCCCTCTCCGTCTCGGTTAAAATCTCAATGTCGCCTGAGGGTATAATTTGATGCTGATTATTGCATCGCAATCATCTGAGGAACACAGGTTAATATTAATAAATAGAAAGTCGGTGAAAGAATTATTTTTTTACAGGGATGAACTGTTGTTTTTATCGATCGGATATACATCTTTTTCATCCCACCCAGAAAAAATAGACCATGAGAGGCGCCGACTGGCTGGAAGATATTCTGAAAAATAGCAAAAAAAACCCAGTGCCTGGCACTG
>NZ_GL882825.1:7686-10719 GCF_000195655.1 Klebsiella sp. MS 92-3 | reverse complement strand
AAAAAAAAAAAAAAAAAAAAAAAAACCCCCAGTGCCGGGCGCGGGGGAGTAAATTTACTCAGGGTTGCATGCTGTTCTCAAGATAATATTCGAGTCTCGAAGTATGGGTTAACCAAAGGTAACCATCAACTTCCATACAGACTACATGGGAAATATACTGTATTAAATAACCAGGAATCCACCCTTACTTTTGTGCTATTTATCTTACCTGGGTAATCACTGCGGGGGTAAGTGGTATATAATGCAATAATCAGTATTTGAATCTATAGCGTTAAACGAGCAGAGCCTGGTAGAGGACTTTACTTTCCCCGGAAGGATTTGAAAAAGGCGGTTAAAATGAATGACTGATAAGGATGGCCAGCATACTATCGCGGTGCTATCAAAACATCCCTGCAAAACGAAATAGGGATAAAAGAAGCACTGGCGAACTGCAGTCTGGAAGAGCGAGTCGTAGAGCTCGATATGGCATCGGACGAGAAGGGTAGGAGATTACCCGGGAAGAGATGTTAACCTTTTCATCAAACCGGCGTGATTAATAACAGGCAACAGAATCAGAACGGCCCGGGGTTTTGAGAGCAATACTTCTGTAAAGGCCACGGCTGTGGATGCGCTGTTATGAATGTATTTGTAAAATTTATCACCATCCAGAGTCGCCTTGAAAAAAAAAGCCCAGCGACAGGCTGGGGTGTAATTACACGCATAAAGGGATATGCCATTTTCAACACAATATGCGAATCTTAATTTATGGAATAACTGCGGGTGAGCTACCCGCTTCCATAAAGATTGCAGGGGAAACTATACTGTATTTAATGACCAGGAATCCATCCTTATCGATGTGCTATTTTTCTTACTTGTGTAATACGGAAAGTGAAAATAGCCCGATAAACTATTTTTTACCGATATGCCGACTAAAACAGGGAAGCCGTCTGCCTGCTTATCCAGTGGGCGAATAATTCATATCATTAGCGGGAGGCTCTCCCTTCCTGACCTCAATCCCTGATGGTGGCGTATAGAGGGGATAGCTGATTGATATCCTTTATCAAGGATATTGCGCCTCCATCGGCGGAATGCTGTGGCAATCGAAGCCCTGCTGAACATGGCGATCAGGCAGACCCGATGGAGAGAAAAGTGCGGGCGTTGTTGCTAATTTCCTGAGACGGGCGTAATGACCGTCTCAAGCATAGCCCGGGAGTTCTCAACTGCATTTCAGGCGTAAATAGGGCCTACAGAACCTTCAGGTTTATATTTAAGCGTCTGAGACTTCTACAGCAGCAAGTCAGATGTGGTTATTGTGAGTTCGGAAGTTGAACTGGGCCTCATGGAATGCAACCGGGCCGACATTTTGAGTTTTGTGAAGGGTATCAGCAGTAACAACCATCCCCGGTTCTCAGGTGAGGGGGGTAGGGGCGAGGCGACTGGATATCACTGGCCAGGCTTTCGCTTACCCCACACGGCCCCGCCATAATGTGAATCTATGACCAGGCAAACCACAATGAAAGACACGCTTGCGACCTCTCTTTAGTAGCATTTTTCCCGAAGAGAAGTGAGTTATGTCATTGAAATTTCGGTGACTAATTGGTTTTGAAAGGCGATTTTTTTCTTGCCATAATAAAGTTAACATTAAGGCGATTATGATCAAAAAAATTGTTCTGATTAAAGCACAGCGGCATGTTATTGCGTAAACTTTAAAAACTTTACCAACTCGCTGTTTCTTTAAGGTCATTTGTACGCTTTACTCACCGGTTGCTGCGGCGCGGTCAGAGTGGCGCGGCATATTTTGTTTGGAAAGGATACTTGGGTGGCTCTTATGATGCATGACGCTTTTTCCCTTCGCGGCCTCGCGGCAGGTTGCGCGCTGTTATTTCTTGTCGCACCTGCGGTGCAGGCTGCGGAACAACTCCCCGACGCCCCTTCAATTGACGCTCGCGCCTGGATCCTGATGGACTATGCCAGCGGGAAGGTGCTCAGCGAAGGCAATGCCGATGAAAAACTCGACCCGGCCAGTCTGACGAAGATCATGACCAGCTACGTGGTAGGGCAGGCAATAAAAGCGGGAAAAATCAAACTGACCGATATGGTGACCGTTGGGCGCGATGCCTGGGCGACCGGCAACCCGGCGCTGCGCGGCTCATCGGTGATGTTCCTCAAGCCTGGCATGCAGGTTTCCGTAGAAGATCTGAACAAAGGGGTCATCATTCAGTCCGGTAACGACGCCAGCATTGCGATTGCTGACTACGTAGCGGGCAGCCAGGACGCTTTCGTTAGCCTGATGAACGGCTACGCCAAAAAAATGGGGCTGACCAACACCACCTTTATGACCGTCCACGGCCTTGACGCGCCGGGGCAGTTCAGCACCGCCCGCGATATGGCGCTGCTGACCAAAGCGATGATCCACGACGTACCGGAAGAGTATGCGGTACATAAAGAGAAAGAGTTCACTTTCAATAAAATTCGCCAGCCGAACCGCAACCGCCTGCTGTGGAGCAGCAACCTCAACGCCGATGGCGTGAAAACCGGGACCACCGCCGGGGCCGGCTATAACCTCGTCTCCTCGGCCACTCAGGGTGATATGCGTTTGATCGCCGTGGTGCTGGGGACCAAAACCGACCGCATTCGCTTTAACGAGTCAGAAAAACTGCTGACCTGGGGCTTCCGCTTCTTTGAAACCGTGACGCCGATTAAACCAGATGCCACCTTCGTTACCCAGCGCGTGTGGTTTGGCGATAGCAATGAAGCGAAACTGGGGGCTGGCGAGGCGGGCTCTATCACTTTGCCGAAGGGCCAGCTGAAAAACCTGAAAGCCAGCTATACCTTAAATCAGCCGCAGCTTACCGCGCCGCTGGAGAAGGGGCAGGTGGTCGGGACTATCGACTTTAAGCTAAATGATAAAACCATTGAACAGCGTCCGCTGATTGTCATGGAGTCGGTAAAAGAGGGCGGCTTCTTCAGCCGGATGATCGACTTCGTGCTGATGAAACTGCACGGCTGGTTCGGCAGCTGGTTCTCCTGATGCCTGCCCGCGCCCTGCGGGGC
>NZ_GL882825.1:0-7563 GCF_000195655.1 Klebsiella sp. MS 92-3 | reverse complement strand
GGGGGGGGGGGGGGCAGCGACGCTTCAATACAGTAGGGAAATCTGCTGCGCCTTCGCCAGCGCGACCAGCTCATCATCCGGGCAGATATCGCTGGCAATCACGTCAAATTTCGCTAACGCCCCCATGCGCGCCGGACGCACTTTGCCAAACTTGCTGTGGTCGACCACCAGCACGTGATAGCGCGCGTGACGCATCGCCCAGTGCTTAACCGGCAGCTCTTCCAGGTTATAGCAGGTCGCCCCCTGCTCGCAGTCGATCCCCGCCGCCGAGTAAAAGGCGATATCAGGGCTCAGATGGCTGAGGGTATCCTCAAGGCTCAGCGGCATAAAAATCGCGTTGCTGGCATGAAACTCCCCACCGCACAGGACCGCGCGGCACTGGGGGTTTTCCTGCAGGGCCAGAAAGGTGTTCAGGGAGTAGCAGACGCCGGTGAAGGGCAGGGCATCGTCAATGGCGTCAATAATCCACGGCGTGGTGGTCCCGCAGTCGAAGAAGGCCATCTGATGGGCCTCCAGCAGCGCGGCCGCATGGCGAGCGGCACGGCGTTTTTCCTCGACCAGCCGGGTTTTTTGATCGCTGAGCAGATAATGGGTGGCGCTGCGCGGCTCCAGCACAATGTATCCGCCGAGCAGCACAACCGGGCCGCTGTGGCCATTGAGGTCGCGACGAATGGTCATTTCTGACACCCCAAGCAGGGAAGCGGCTTCTTTCAGATGCAGCTTATCGCTGCGTTTAAGTGCCTGAATGAGCTGACTGATACGTTCGTCACGGCGAGTTTCCATATTCCCTCTGCGCTAAAATCGCCCTGCGGGGGCAGGGCGTTAGCGGGATTTTACCTGTCGCTTGCGGGTTAGTCACGCGGTGGCCGCAGCGACGGCGGCGTTTAGCCGCGCACCCAGCCTTTGCGGATTGGCAAGGAGAAGCAGCGACGATACAGCCGCTGCAGCTGATGGTATAGCGCCGGGCCGAACGTGTGCCAGATCAGCGCCGCGCCAAGGCAGCCGCACATCCCGGCCAGCAGCCCGCCGACCATATCCAGCGGCCAGTGCACGCCGAGATAGACACGGGACCAGGCGATGGCGGCGGCAATGGCCATCAGCAGGGCGCCGGACCACAGGCGATGCCAGAACAGGAAGGCCAGGGCAAAGGTAAAGCTGACGGTGCCATGGTCGCTGGGGAAGGAGTCGTCCGCCGCGTGGTGCAGGAAGTTATAGCCTACGCCGGCGACAAACGGCCGATCGTGCGGATAGAGGTGGCCGATCGCCCACGACACGGTCAGGCTGATCGTCAGCGCCAGCATCAGCTTAAACACCATCTGCCGCTGGGCAGGCCCCCACAGCCACAATGTCACCACCAGCAGAGGTACGATCAGAATCAGATCTTTAGCGATGAAGATCGCCATCTCAATAGCCCACTGCGGCGAGGCAGGCGTCGCGTTGAGCAGGGCGAACAGCGCATAGTTAATTTTTTCCAGCATAGACTTCCAGGCTCGTTGGTCCGATAGCAATTAAGCCGCCTACCCTAAATAAAAGCGGTGCGGAGTTAAAGGCGGCATTGTCTTAAAGATCAGGTTGTTATGAAATCCACTACCATAAAGTCTACGGCTAACAGCCTGAAAAACGTCAGTATATCGTTTGTCACATTGCTGAAACATAAACGGAATATATACACAGGCTGAATAACAGGGGAGAGGCAGGACGATGGCGCACGGCTCGTAATATTGTGCGGTGTCACCCACAATTCACTATCTCCGCGCCGGGAGTTTCATTACACTTTGCGCGATTTTTGATAGATAAGAGATTTCATGCAAAATTATTCGCTTTCAGGCCGCCGCCTTGGAAGGCAGGCGCTGTTGTTCCCGTTATGTCTGGTGCTGTACGAGTTTTCCACTTATATCGGCAACGATATGATTCAGCCGGGCATGTTAGCCGTGGTGCAGGAATTTCAGGTGGGCAACGAATGGGTACCTACTTCAATGACTGCCTATCTGGCAGGCGGCATGTTTTTACAGTGGCTGCTGGGGCCGCTGTCGGATCGTATTGGCCGCCGTCCGGTGATGTTGACCGGCGTAGTATGGTTTATCGTCACCTGCCTGGCGACGCTGCTGGCGCAGACCATTGAGCAGTTTACCCTGCTGCGCTTCCTGCAGGGGATCAGCCTGTGCTTTATCGGCGCGGTGGGCTATGCGGCGATACAGGAGTCCTTTGAGGAGGCGGTGTGTATCAAAATCACCGCCCTGATGGCTAACGTGGCGCTGATTGCCCCGCTGCTGGGGCCGCTGGTGGGCGCCGCCTGGGTGCATGTCCTGCCGTGGGAGATGATGTTTGTCCTGTTCGCCGTGCTGGCGGCCATCTCGTTCTTCGGCCTTCAGCGGGCGATGCCGGAGACCGCGACGCGACTGGGCGAAAAGCTGTCGGTGAAAGAGCTGGGCCGCGACTATCGGCTGGTGCTGAAGAACCTGCGCTTCGTCGCCGGCGCGCTGGCCACCGGCTTTGTCAGCCTGCCGCTGCTGGCGTGGATTGCCCAGTCGCCGGTGATTATTATCAGCGGCGAACAGGCCACCAGCTATGAGTACGGCATGCTGCAGGTGCCGATTTTCGGGGCGCTGATTGCCGGCAACCTGGTGCTGGCGCGCCTGACTGCGCGCCGGACCGTGCGCTCGCTGATTATCATGGGCGGTTGGCCGATCATGTTTGGCCTGATCCTCTCTGCGGCGGCGACCGTGGTCTCTTCCCACGCTTATCTGTGGATGACGGCCGGTCTGAGCTTCTACGCCTTCGGGATTGGCCTCGCGAACGCCGGCCTGGTGCGTTTAACCCTGTTCGCCAGCGAGATGAGTAAAGGCACGGTCTCGGCGGCGATGGGAATGCTGCAGATGCTGATCTTCACCGTCGGCATCGAGCTCAGCAAACATGCTTACGAGCTGGGCGGCAACGGGCTGTTCAGCCTGTTTAACCTGCTGGGTGGGGTACTATGGCTGGGGCTGATGATTTACTTTCTGAAAGATAAAAGCGTCGGCAATTCGCAGCAGGGGTAGTTGTTTTCAACCCGGATGCGCTCGCATCCGGGTCTTATCAGGCGAACGGCGCTTCGCGATCCAACACCTTATCAATAATCTGCAGGACACCTTCTTCGTTGTTATGCGGCGCCTGATAGCGGGCGACGGCTTTGACGTCTTCCCGGGCGTTGGCCATGGCAAAGCCAAACCCGGCGTGCTGCAGCATTTCGATATCGTTGCCGCTGTCGCCGAACGCCACCACCTCGTGATCCTCAATGCCCCAGCGCTGCTGCAAAATGCGCAGCCCGTTGGCTTTGTGCACACCCGGGATAATTAAGTCGATGCTGCCGTAGCCGGTGGCCACCGCGGTGACCATGTCCCCCAGCGCCGCGTGCAGCTTCGGCTGAATTTCCGGGATCAGGCTGTCTGGCACGTTGAGACCAAATTTGAGAATGGTGTCATCGAGATGGTTAAAATCGTCCACCAGTTCAAGGCGGTGATAATACTTCGCCGCCACCGTCTTCAGCGCGTCGTTGTAGCGATTGAGGGTGTAGGCGCTGCGCTTCCCGCAGGCGATGATTTCGATATTCGGCAACGTCTGCAGATGGTCGACCACGGCGTTGAAGTGGTGAACCGGCAGTTGGCAGTTGAAGACGTCTTCATTGCCGCTCACCACCCAGCCGCCGTTTTCCGCCACGAAGGCGATCTGATGGGCGATCTCCGGGAAAAAGGAGATCAGCTGATAATATTGGTTGCCGCTGGCGACCACGAAGCGAATATTCTGTTCGCGCATTCGCTGGTACTGGGCGAGGAAGCGCGGCCGGTTGTAAGTTTTGGCATCGCTTAAAAAGGTGCCGTCCATATCCACCGCAATCAGTTTGATGCTCATTAGCTGTTCTCCATAACGGGTTCAGATTGTGGCTTAGCCACCGCGCGGGCGACCAGCGCCGCCACCATCACCAGACCCAGCACCACCATCATGGCGCTGCGCAGGCCGAAGTGTTCGCCGAGGAAACCCAGCAGCGGCGGCCCGACGAGGAAAGCGAGATAGCCGGTGATCGCCACCACGCTGACGCGCTTGGGCGCGTCCGGCCCGGTATCGCTGGCGGCGGAGATGGTCAGCGGGAAGCCGAGCGAGGCGCCAATGCCCCACAGCAGCACCGAGATGCCCGCCACCCAGGGGTTATCGACGAAGATGATCAGGCCTATGCCGAGGGCGCCCATCACTGCGCTGCCGCGGACCACCGCCACCCGGCTGTAGCGATCGATAAACCAGCCGCCGGTAAAGCGGCCCAGCGTCATGCCGAGGGTGAAACCGGCATAAATCAGGGAGCCGGAGGTGGGGCTAAAGCCGTGGCCATCCACCATCAGCAGCGGCAGCCAGTCGTTGGCCGAGCCTTCGGCAAAGGCCATCGCCAGGACAATGACGCCGATCAGCAGCAGCTGCGCGTCGCGCCATACCGGCAGACCTTTCGCCTCACCGTGGGCGACTTCGGCGGCATTTTTACCGGTGCCGTCGGGAATGGCGCGGATAGCAATGGCGATGGGCAGGATAGCCACCAGCGCCGCCGCCAGGATGTGCGGGGCGGCCGGCAGACCGAATCCGGTCACTGCCATGCCCACCCCGGCGCCGAACAGGGTGCCAAAGCTGTAGAAGCCATGCATCATCGGCAGCACCGTTTTATTCATCTCCCGCTCGATCGCCGCGCCTTCGACGTTAATAGCGACCTCTGCGGAGCCGAAGCTGGCGCCGAAGATAGCCAGACCGAAGGCGAACAGCGGGGCGGAAGTGACCCACAGCGCCAGGCTGAGCACCAGCATGCCAAGCACGGCGAAGGACATGGTGGTGCGGATGACCTTGCGGGTACCAAAGCGCTTCACCAGCCACGCCGAGCAGAGAATACCGCTCATCGACCCCACCGACAGACCAAACAGCACCACGCCCATCTCTGCGGTGGATAGCGCCAACAGATCGCGGATCGCCGGCGTGCGGGTGGCCCAGGAGGCCATTAACAAGCCGGGGATGAAAAAGAACATAAACAGCGCCCATAGCCGAAGCTGCAGCGCTCTGCGCGAGGATTGCGTCGTCATCCGTAAACGCCTTAAAGGAGAAGAGTGAAGACAACAGTAGCAAGTATGTGTACATTTGTACATAAACCGGAAGAGGAAAATCATGGCCCGTAGACCAAACGATCCGCAGCGCCGCGAGCGCATCCTGCAGGCGACGCTGGATACCATTGCGGCGCACGGCATCCATGCGGTGACGCACCGTAAAATCGCCACCTGCGCGAATGTGCCGCTGGGATCGCTGACCTACTATTTCAGCGGCATTGAGGCGTTAATTGAGGAGGCGTTCAGCCTGTTTACCGCCGAGATGTCGGCGCAGTATCAGCAAGGCTTCGTCGGGGTAACGAACCGGGAACAAGCCTGCGATGCCATCGCGGATCTGATCTTCAGCGCCCAGGTGACCACGGCGCGCAATATGGAGCTGATGTACCAGCTGTACGCGTTCTGCAGCAGTCAGCCGGCGCTGAAGGCGGTGATGCAGAACTGGATGCGGCGCAGCCAGCAGACGCTGGAGCAGTGGTTCGCCCCCGATACCGCCCGCGGTCTCGACGCCTTTATTGAAGGGATGACCTTGCACTTTGTCACCGACCGCGCGCCGCTGTCGAAGGCGGCAATCCGCATGATGGTCGGGCAGCTGGCGGGGGAGAGGGCGCAGGAAGAGGGGCGCTGAAGCGGCGTTTCACCCGGAATGGCTAAACGCAGGCAACAAAAAACCCATCACCCTTGAACCGAAGTGGCGGGGTTGATGGGCTCCACAAAATGGGGACATCAAAGAAAAGCAGTGGCATTACTTATGACTGATGCCCTGAGAAAAAGTTCTGCCTGTGACGGCTTTTTTCTCAAAAAATTATTGTAGCCCTGGCCAGATGATCACGATGAGCGTCCCGGCAAGGGTAAGCAGCACGTTGGCGATGGCGTAGGTCCCTGCGTAGCCGAGCGCTGGAATATTGCTGCGCGCGGTATCGCTGATGATCTCCATCGCCGGGGCGCAGGTGCGGGCCCCCATCATGGCGCCGAACAGCATCGCCCGGTTCATGCGCAGCACGTAGGCGCCGAACAGGAAGCAGATCACCACCGGCACCAGGCTGACGATAAGCCCTGCCGCCAGCATCTGGCCGCCGACGGCGCCCAGCCCGTTATTGATCCCGGCCCCGGCGCTGAGACCGACCCCGGCCATAAACACCATCAGACCAAACTCTTTCACCATGTTCAGCGCCCCCTGCGGGATATAGCCGAAGGTTGGGTGGTTGGCGCGCAGGAAGCCAAGCATGATGCCGGCGAACAGCAGGCCGGCGGCGTTGCCGATGCCGAAGCTGAAGGAGCTGAACTGGAAGGTGATCATGCCGATCATCAGGCCAACGATAAAGAAGGCGCAGAAGGCCAGCAGATCGGTCACCTGGCTGTGAATGGAGATAAAGCCGATGCGGTCGGCCACGGTTTTTACGCGGCGGGCGTCGCCGCTGACCTGCAGCACGTCGCCTTTGTTCAGTACGACGTTATCGTCGATAGGCATCTCGATCTGGCTGCGAATAACCCGGTTTAAGAAGCAGCCGTGGTCGGTAAGCTTGAGCTGCGCCAGGCGGCGGCCGACGGCGTTGTGGTTTTTGACCACAATCTCTTCAGTGACGATGCGCATGTCGAGCAGATCGCGGTCGAACACCTCTTTACCGTTGCGGAAGCTCGGGTCGAGGCGGGCGTGGGCGTCCGGGTAACCCACCAGCGCAATATCGTCACCCATCTGCAGCACCGCGTCGCCGTCCGGGTTGGCCAGAATGCCGTTGCGACGAATGCGTTCAATATAGCAGCCGGTCTGGCGGTAAATACCCAGTTCGCGCAGATTTTTGCCATCCGCCCAGGCCACCAGCTCCGGGCCGACGCGGTAGGCGCGGATCACCGGCAGGTAGACTTTACGTTTGGAATCGGTATCGAGGCCGCGCTCGCGGGCGATTTGCTGGGCGCTGGTCTGCAGATCCTGATGCTGCAGCTTGGGCATATAGCGGGCGCCGACGATCAGGCTCACCAGACCAACCAGATAGGTCAGGGCATAGCCGAGGCTCAGATGGTCAAGCGACTGCGCCAGCTGATCGCTGGGCAGGCCGAAATGGCGCAGGGTGTCGCCCGCGCCCACCAGCACCGGGGTGGAGGTCATGGCGCCTGCCAGCATACCGGCGGTGAGCCCGATATCCCAGCCGAACACTTTACCCAGCATCATGGCGATCAGCATCGCGCTGCCGACCATCACCAGCGCCAGCATCAGGTAGTTTTTCCCGTCGCGGAAAAAAATAGAAAAAAAGTTGGGCCCGGCTTCTACGCCAACGCAAAAAATAAACAGCATAAAGCCGAGATTAAGGGCATCGGTGTTAATCGCGAAATGCTGCTGGCCTAATAATAGAGAAACGACTAAAACGCCAATGGAATTACCAAGTTGTACTGAGCCGAGACGCAGTTTTCCCAGGCATAGTCCTAAGGAAGGTGCGAACAAGTTCCTGATATGAGA
>NZ_GL882824.1:66435-86266 GCF_000195655.1 Klebsiella sp. MS 92-3 | reverse complement strand
GGGGATAAACCGGGGTTCACTTGGGTGAAACTGAACTAACTGTGTTCCCCGCATTCGCGAGGATAAGCCCGTCCACTAACGTTATCGATCCTGAGAGTGGGCACGAAAGATTGCGGAGAATAAATATCGCTACCTGCCGCTCTAGCGATATCACTGTTTTTTTACCGTCTCCTGGATCGCGCTAAAATCCGGCTCCGGGCAATCCCGACCAAAATTTTCGGCCCATGGGAACGGGGCGCCGTACTTAACATAGCGCTGATACAGGCGTTTGGTTAATTGAGCATCCCGCCCCCATACCCATCCTGTTGCATTACACAGCACGGCAGCATAGGCCTGTGATTTATATGGCAACAGGTCGGCCGCTTTTTCCGCCAGCGTCACCGCCTGCCAGCGATAGTGTAAGAAATGACTGTCCTGTTTTAGCAGGGATCGCTGAACGCGTTGCCGTTCGCCATCACTTATCCACGATGTCACGGCCGAATTATCTTCCGGTCCCTGGTTGTAATAGGGCCATGAATACCCGCCTCCATACAGCGCAAAATCGGGCGCCATCTCATAGCCTGTCAATTCCATCCCTTGATGACGCAGGATTAGCGCCGCTTGCCACCAGCCCTGCGCCTGAGCTGTTTTGTGTCCCTTTTTCGGAAAGGCATCGATAAACGCCCGGGCGGCGTCTCGATCTTCGGCCAGCGCAAAATAGACCAGCGCTTTTTGATACTGGCCCGCGCGCATCAGGCGTCGGGCGAGCAGGTTGCGTAGCCTGGCGTCAGCGCTATCGCGCCCGGCATTTTTCGGCGTAGTAGGGGCTGAAGGAGAAGGTGCCGGGACATATTTATCCACGAAAGCAAGGAGTTCATTGACCGTGAGCACTCGTTCGGCAATGTGCGCGACATCCGGCCAGTAATTTTCTTTCGCCTGATACATCAGCCGCATTGCCTGCAGATAGTCGTCGCGGTTGAGCGCGAGTATCGCCTGCTCGGCATGAATACGGCAGACCGGCGTAACAAACTCCTCGCCGACAATGTCATCACTATAGGACTGGAAACCCCAGGTTTCATTTGGCGGAAATGACGCCGCGGCTTTGGCGTACCATGCCGCTGCCGCGTTGACATCACCGGCCCGCAGCGCCATTTTGGCCCTTACCCAGGCGGTGAGCCCATTTTCTTTGGCGTTTTTCAACATCAGCGTCACCAGCGGATATTGGCCGTTACGATAGGCGAGGGCGATCAGGCGGTCGCTACCGGCCATATCGCGATCGACTTTCTGCGCCAGCTTCGCTATCAGCTCATTATGGTAATTTTTGACCTCTGTCGGATCAAAGGGCCGCGGTTCCGGCTCGTACAACAAATTGGACGAACGAGTAAAAAAACTCGCAATCAGCAGTTGCTGAATAACCGGATCGTCCAGGCCAGGTTGCAGGAACTGTTCGTTTTCCGGGTGGTTGAGGACGTCGACAGTGTAGCGTAAAGAGAGGCTGCCACTGGGGGAACCCTGCGCCGCCTGCCGGGCATAAAGATGAGCCGCGGCAATGGGGTCGCTTTGCCAGTGTTTGATACGTCCCTGCTGGCCAAGACTTGCCAGCGAGAGCAGCTCCGGATCCTGCTGACCTTCACGAACGGCGTCAATGATCTGCTGGTAGAGATCGAAGGCTTCGCGCAATTCCTGCTCACTACCGTGAGAAGAACGACTATCAGTAAGCGGATAATCACGCATCAAATCGCGGGCCAGCGAATAACGCGCCTTGAGCCCCCACTCGCCCTGTTGTTCCACGGGCAAGGCCAAAAGCTGGCGAAAATAGTCGCGCGCCCGGCTATCGCGTTCAGCAAACGCCACTGCGCCGAGCACGTACAGGCGGCTGGCGGTCGGGAGATCGGCGGCCATTTTTTCCGCGGCGGCTAACGAACCGCTGGCGCGGATCTCTTTGAGCAAAAGATCCTGCGCAGTAGGGGCTGCAGGCTTGTCGGCAGATGTATCACGCCATTGCGGAAGTCGCGGATCGGCAAGCACCAGGCGGCTGCTCTCTAAAGCAAAGCTCCCCTCCGGCAGATACAGCAGATTAGCCTGGCGATCTGCTAACAAATAGTTGGGGAAAAACGGCCCACAGGCGTGGCTGCTGGCAGCAACAAGCGTCGCCGCCAGGAAGGTGGCCAGAGGTAATTTACGGGTTAACATGAAACTTTCCTTGTGGTGGCGTTGAGCATCTTGCCCAACCAATGGCTTGCGTCCGCCCGGCGCGCAACAGCGCAGGGGCGGTGAGGGAAAACGTTTGTTCGATAAAGCGGTAGCTTCCGGCGCCGTCGGCGGCCAGACAATCTTCCGTGGTTAGCGTTATTTTCGCCGGGAGTGGGGCATCAATATTGCCTGTGTTTTTAATCGCCAGTTCGTAGAGCGTGGACTCTGCGCTGGCGCTGGCCTTATCGGGAAGCGCCAGCCACTGCCAGCGGGAGGTTAACGGCTGATGGCGGATGACTGCCGCCAGCGTACTAAGCGACCAGGCGCGGGTATCGTTATCCAGAGGCAGACGAAACCAGACGATACCTGAAAAATGATGCGGCGACTGTTGTTCCAGTTCGCGAGTAAACGTGTCGATTTGCCGCGGTGAAACGCTCAGTTCTTGTTTTTCAGCCGCAATCCACAGCGGCGACTCGCTTTCAACGCTGGCGGGCTGTCCCGGGGCAGCGATGAGCGCGGAACCATAGGCCGGGAGCGCGAGGTAAAAAGGGTGAGGAGCGATAAGCGCATATTGCCTGCTCCAGCGCCGGGCCAGTGTCGGGTCGAACAAGCCGGTCCCCGGGGATTGCACGCTATGAAGTTGCAATACGGAGCTATCTACCGTTTTCAGCAAAGGACGCAGTCCGGGGGAGGTGAGCCAGGTCGGGAGCGCCGTGATGCTGAGCGTAATATCTGAAGGCAGCCCCTGGCGCATGGCCATCAGGAGGCGTTGATAATCGGAAAGCCGCGAAGTGGGAGCATCATAATCGATTTCAATGGCGGTGAGATTAACGCCTGCCTTGCGCCAGTGGGTCACAAGGCGCTTTATCTGCGGCAGCATTGTGGTGGTATCAAGCTGCGTCAGGCTGCCGTCCAGGCGGACGACCAGCCACACCGGGCGGCCATCCTGCTGTAATAATGAAGTGTTAACGCGGGCAAGGCGGACGCCTTCCTGAGGATGAAACTGGATCCCCAGAACGCGCAAAGTGGCAAACAGCGCCTGGCTTTGCTGTAGCGCGGTCTTATGCTGGTCATTCCAGACCCGCTGCCAGATATAGACCTGGCTGTCGGCGAGGGCGCCTGCGCTGGCAGCCAGCAGCAGAAAAAAAACGCCCGAACAGCGTAAATTGATCATGGCGACAATCCTTGTTGCCGGTGATGACTACCCGATTATTTTAATGACGATGGCTTCTCCACCTTCGCCAGCTCTTTCACCAGCGGCAGCATGACTTTCACTACCTCGCGTCCGCGGTGTTCGATGCGCCCCGGCAGCGCGTGGTCGATATACTGCTGATTATCCAGCTGGACGTCATGCCAACTGGTTCCCTGCGGGAAACTGGCCGATTTGCTCCGCTGCTGATAGCCATCTTTTTTGCCGAGTGACCAGTTAGTCGCCTCGACCGACAGCACCGGGATCCCGGCGTTGTCGAAGACGCTGGCGTCATTGCAGCAGCTGGTGCCTTTCGGATAAGCCGGGTTGAGTCCCGGGTTGGTGTAGGCGGCGATGCCCTTGCTGCGAGCGATAGCCAGCGCGCGATCGCGGGTCAGCTTGCGCACCGAGGCCGGCGTGCTGCGGCCGCTGTTGAAGTAAAGCTTATCGCCCACCACCAGATTATCGAGATTGATCACCAGCAGGGTATTTTTCTTTTCCGCTTCGCTCATCCGCTGCAGCAGGTTTTGCGCGCCGAGACGGCCTTCCTCTTCACCGCTGGTGGCGATAAAGCGGATGCCATAGCGGGTAGGGACGTTCTTTAAATGCTCCGCCAGCTCCAGCAATACGCCAAGTCCCATCGCGTTGTCGTCGATGCCCTGCAGCGTCAGGCCGCCGAGGTTGTTCTCCACGTCTTTATCGCTCTGCGGCGCATAGGTGTCGAGGTGTGCCATGATAATAATCTGCTGGCGCACTTTACCTTCATGGGCGGCGATCACCGTACTGCCGGTGGCGTTATGCCAGTTCTTGCGCTGATTGCTGTCGGTATAGATATAGCGGGTATTGAAGCTTCGCACGTCGCTCTGATAACCCATCAGGGCGAACTGCTGGCGCAGATAGTCAGCTGAGAGCATTTCCGGCGGCGTTCCGGTCATTCGTCCCGGGAAGACGGTGGCGATATGGCGGGCCTGGCTACTGGCGGTGTCGCCCAGCGCGCTGAATGCGGGGGCGGCAGCAAAAACAAAACCGGTGCCGAGCGCCAGCGGAAGCAGACGGCGGCACAACGCGGAAAACATAAGGGGTCCTTACACGAACAAGACAATTTGACGCGTACAGTATGAAACTGTGACCGCGGTTAAACAATTTCAATTGCTCTTAAATAGCGGAAAAATAGCGCGTTAAGCACTTTTTGATATTTGTATTTCCGCCGCGTTATTCCTTTGTGTCACAACTCATTCCATTTCGTAATTTCATTTGCTCTAAGGCGCACCCTATAGTCGCAGTATCGCTGAATGTAAGAGAGTTGTTGCACCGTGGATTACTTGCCCCTTTTTGCCGAACTGAAACAAAGGCCCGTGCTGGTGATCGGCGGCGGCGAGATTGCTGAACGTAAGATCAAGTTCCTGCTGCGCGCCCAGGCGCAGGTGCAGGTGGTCGCTGAAACGCTGTCACCGGCGCTGGCCGATCTGGCTGCGCGCCAGGCACTCAGCTGGCGGGCGACGGAATTCAGCGACTCGCTGGTGGATGATGTCTTTCTGGTGATTGCGGCCACCGAGGATGAGGCGCTTAACCAGCGGGTGTTTGCGGCAGCTAACGCGCGCTACCGGTTGGTCAACGTGGTGGATAACCAGGCGCTGTGCTCGTTTGTTTTCCCTTCTATCGTCGACCGTTCGCCGCTGCTGGTGGCGATCTCCTCCAGCGGTAAAGCGCCGGTGCTGTCGCGCATTCTGCGTGAAAAAATCGAAGCGCTGCTGCCGACGAATCTCGGTCGGCTGGCGGAATCAGCAAGCTACTGGCGCAACCATCTGAAAACCCGCCTGACGACCACCGAAGCGCGTCGCCGCTTCTGGGAGCGCGTCTTTACCGGCCGCTTCGCCAGCCTGATGGTGGCGGGCAACTCTGTGGAGGCGGAAAAAGCGCTGCAGGATGAGCTCGACAAACCCGAACGCGAGACGGGAGAAATTATTCTGGTCGGCGCCGGGCCGGGCGATGCCGGGCTGCTGACCCTTCGCGGTCTGCAGGCGATCCAGCAGGCGGACGTGGTTTTCCACGATCATCTGGTGACTCAGCCGGTTCTCGAGCTGGTGCGCCGCGATGCCGAGCTGATCTGCGTTGGCAAACGCGCCGGCGAGCATTCGGTGCCGCAGCATGAAACCAATCAGCTGCTGGTGGAGGCGGCGAAGGCGGGGAAAACCGTCGTGCGCCTGAAGGGCGGCGATCCGTTTATTTTTGGCCGCGGCGCAGAAGAGCTGCAGGCTGCCGCCGAGGCGGGGATCCCGTTCCAGGTGGTGCCGGGCGTCACCGCAGCCGCCGGAGCGACGGCCTACGCCGGTATTCCGCTGACCCATCGCGATTATGCGCAAAGCGCCGTCTTTGTCACCGGCCACTATAAGCCGGACAGCGCCCCCTTCGACTGGTCGCTGCTGGCGAAGAGCCAACAAACGCTGGCGATCTACATGGGCACCATGAAGGCAGCGGAAATCAGCGCGCAGCTGATCGCCCACGGTCGCGACAGCGACACGCCGGTGGCGGTGATTTCCCGTGGCACCCGTGACGATCAGCAGACGATAACCGGCACATTGCAACAACTCGAACACCTGGCGAAAGACGCCCCGATGCCCGCCCTGCTGGTGGTAGGCGAAGTGGTGCAGTTGCATCAGCAGCTCGCCTGGTTTCAACATACATCATCCGCCGAGGGGTTTAACGCTTCGGTGGTCAATCTGGCTTAAGGAACGGTTATGGACCAAAAACGACTCACTCACCTGCGGCAACTGGAGGCGGAAAGCATCCATATTATTCGTGAGGTGGCCGCCGAATTTTCTAACCCGGTAATGATGTACTCCATCGGGAAAGATTCCAGCGTAATGCTGCATCTGGCGCGCAAAGCGTTTTATCCGGGAACCCTGCCGTTCCCGCTGCTGCACGTCGATACCGGCTGGAAATTCCGTGAGATGTATGAGTTCCGCGACCGGACCGCTAAAGCCTACGGCTGTGAACTACTGGTGCATAAAAACCCGGAAGGGGTGGCGATGGGCATCAACCCGTTTGTCCACGGCAGCGCCAAGCATACCGATATCATGAAAACCGAAGGGCTGAAGCAGGCGCTGAACAAATACGGCTTTGACGCCGCGTTCGGCGGCGCGCGTCGCGACGAAGAGAAATCCCGCGCGAAAGAGCGCATCTACTCCTTCCGCGACCGCTTCCACCGCTGGGACCCGAAAAATCAGCGTCCGGAGCTGTGGCACAACTACAACGGCCAGATTAACAAAGGCGAAAGCATCCGCGTCTTCCCGCTCTCCAACTGGACCGAGCTGGATATCTGGCAGTACATCTACCTGGAAAATATTGAAATCGTGCCGCTGTATCTGGCCGCTGAGCGCCCGGTGCTGGAGCGCGACGGTATGCTGATGATGATCGATGACGACCGTATCGATCTGCAGCCGGGCGAGGTGATTGAAAAACGGATGGTGCGTTTCCGTACCCTCGGCTGCTGGCCGCTGACCGGCGCGGTGGAGTCTGAAGCGCAGACGCTGCCGGAAATTATTGAAGAGATGCTGGTATCGACCACCAGCGAACGTCAGGGGCGCGTCATTGACCGCGACCAGGCCGGCTCGATGGAGCTGAAGAAACGTCAGGGGTATTTCTAAGGAGCCGCCATGAACACGACCATTGCCCAACAAATTGCCAACGAAGGCGGCGTAGAAGCTTACCTGCACGCGCAACAGCACAAGAGCCTGCTGCGTTTTTTGACCTGCGGCAGCGTCGATGACGGCAAAAGCACCTTAATTGGCCGCCTGCTGCACGATACGCGCCAGATCTATGAAGACCAGCTCTCTTCGCTGCACAACGACAGCAAGCGTCACGGCACCCAGGGCGAAAAGCTGGACCTGGCGCTGCTGGTGGACGGCCTGCAGGCCGAGCGCGAGCAGGGCATCACCATCGACGTGGCCTATCGCTACTTCTCAACCGAAAAACGCAAATTTATCATCGCCGACACCCCGGGGCACGAGCAGTACACGCGCAATATGGCCACCGGGGCGTCCACCTGCGACCTGGCGATCCTGCTGATCGATGCGCGCAAGGGCGTGCTCGACCAGACCCGCCGTCACAGCTTCATCTCGACGCTGCTGGGCATTAAACACCTGGTAGTGGCGGTCAACAAAATGGATCTCGTCGAGTTTAGCGAAGCGCGCTTCAACGAGATCCGGGAAGATTATCTGACCTTTGCCGAGCAGCTGCCGGGCAACCTTGATATCCGCTTTGTGCCGTTGTCGGCGCTGGAAGGCGATAATGTCGCCAGCCAGAGCGCGAATATGCCGTGGTACAGTGGCCCGACGCTGCTGGAAGTCCTCGAAACCGTAGAGATCCAGCGGGTGGTCGAGAGCCAGCCGCTGCGCTTCCCGGTGCAGTATGTTAACCGTCCGAACCTTGATTTCCGCGGCTTCTCCGGCACGGTCGCCTCCGGTACCGTGCAGGTTGGCCAGCGTCTGAAGGTGCTGCCGTCGGGCGTCGAATCGAGCGTGGCGCGTATCGTCACCTTCGACGGCGACCTGCAGGAAGCCGCCGCCGGCGAAGCCATTACCCTTGTGCTGAAAGATGAAATCGACATCAGTCGCGGCGACCTGCTGGTTGACGCGCAAGCCTCGCTGCCGGCGGTACAAAGCGCCAGCATCGACGTGGTGTGGATGGCCGAACAGCCGCTGACCCCGGGCCAGAGCTACGACATCAAAATCGCCGGCAAGAAGACCCGCGCTCGCGTCGACGCTATCCGCTACCAGGTCGATATTAACAACCTGACCCAGCGTGAAGTCGAGTCTCTGCCGCTGAACGGCATCGGCCTGGTGGAGCTGACCTTTGACGAACCTTTAGTGCTGGATCCGTATCAGCAAAACCCGGTGACCGGCGGGCTTATCTTTATCGATCGCCTGACCAACGTCACCGTCGGCGCCGGGATGGTCAACGAGCCGCACCTGCAGGCATCGACGTCGGCATCACAGTACAGCGCCTTCGAGCTGGAGCTGAACCAGCTGATCCGTAAACATTTCCCGCACTGGGACGCCCGCGACCTGCTGGGAGGCAAATAATGGCCCAGCATGACGAAAACGTCGTCTGGCATGCCCACCCTGTGACCCAACAGCAGCGGGAACAGCATCACGGCCATCGCGGCGTGGTGCTGTGGTTTACCGGCCTTTCGGGGTCGGGTAAATCCACCGTCGCCGGGGCGCTGGAGGAGGCCCTGCATGAGCGCGGCGTCAGCACCTATCTGCTGGACGGTGACAACGTGCGCCATGGCCTGTGCAGCGACCTGGGATTCAGCGATGAGGATCGCAAAGAGAACATTCGCCGCGTCGGCGAAGTGGCCAGGCTGATGGTCGATGCCGGACTGGTGGTATTGACGGCATTTATATCTCCGCACCGTGCGGAACGGCAGATGGTGCGCGAGCGCCTCGGTGAAGAACGCTTTATCGAAGTGTTCGTCGATACCCCGCTGGCCATCTGCGAGGCGCGGGATCCGAAAGGATTGTATAAGAAAGCGCGGGCAGGGGAATTACGCAATTTCACCGGCATAGACTCGGTCTATGAGGCACCGGAAAAGGCGGAAATTCATCTGGATGGTGAACAATTGGTAACAAATTTGGTGCACCAACTATTAGACCTGCTGCAACAGAGCGATATTATCAGATCCTGAAACGGCAGCGGCATCGAGGGGTGCCGGTTGCCCGGTCTACAGGATTCGATATGCGCAATACCCAGAACCTCAGTATTATTCGTTCAGAACCGCCTCCGGCGATCGGCGACGAGACCACCTGGTCTTTGTCGGGCGCTGCCGTGGGCTTTATTTCGTGGCTGCTGGCGCTGGGTATTCCCTTCCTTCTCTATGGCAGTAATACACTCTTCTTTCTCCTCTACACCTGGCCATTCTTCCTTGCGTTGATGCCGGTGGCGGTGGTGGTCGGTATTGCGCTGCACTCTCTGCTCAATGGCAAACTGCTCTATAGCGTCAGCGCGACCATCCTGACCGTTGGGCTGATGTTTGCGCTACTCTTCCTCTGGCTGTTGGGATAACCCGTTGCTGGTATGAATCAAGCATGGGTATCGACAGCAAAAATATGGTACAGTCCCCGCGTTACGCGGCATCGTCCGCGCGCCCCGGTAGCGTACCCGGGCGAGTTTTGGGATGATGATGCCGTTTTTCAGGGGGCAGGATGGGTAAACTAACGCTGCTATTATTAGCTTTGCTGGTCTGGCTACAGTATTCGCTGTGGTTCGGTAAAAACGGCCTGCATGACTACACGCGGGTTAACGACGACGTCACCGCCCAGCAGGCGACTAACGCCAAATTAAAAGCACGCAACGATCAGCTGTTTGCCGAAATTGACGACCTCAACGGCGGGCAGGAAGCGATTGAGGAGCGTGCGCGCAATGAACTCAGCATGACCCGCCCGGGCGAAACCTTCTATCGTCTGGTACCGGATGCGTCTAAACGCAATCAGGCATCGGGGCAACAGCAGAACAATCGATAACCAGGCCCAGGATTACAACATGGCAGCCACTTTTCCGGGCGTTTGCGCCGTGGTGCCGGCAGCCGGTTTCGGCCGCCGCATGCAAACGGAATGCCCGAAACAATATCTCTCAATCGGTAACAAAACGATTCTCGAACACGCGGTCGCCGCGCTGCTGGCGGATGCGCGCGTCCAGCGGGTGGTGATTGCCGTCAGCCCCGGCGATCGCCGCTTCAGCCAGCTGCCGCTGGCGCAGCATCCGCAAATTACCGTGGTGGATGGCGGCGCCGAGCGCGCCGATTCGGTACTCGCCGGCCTGCAGGCGTTGCCGGAGGCACAGTGGGTGCTGGTGCATGACGCCGCGCGCCCCTGCCTGCATCAGGACGACCTCAGCCGCCTGCTGTCGCTGTGCGAAACCAGCCGCGTCGGCGGGATCCTTGCGGCGCCAGTGCGCGACACCATGAAGCGCGCCGAGCCGGGCAAAACCGCTATCGCCCATACCGTCGACCGCAATGACCTGTGGCATGCGCTCACCCCGCAATTTTTCCCTCGCGAGCTGCTGGTGGATTGCCTCACTCGCGCGCTAAACGAGGGAGCCACTATCACCGATGAAGCTTCGGCGCTGGAGTACTGCGGCTTCCATCCGCAGCTGGTCGCCGGACGCGCGGATAATATTAAAGTGACGCGCCCGGAAGACCTGGCGCTGGCTGAATTTTACCTCACCCGTTCCCGACACCAGGAGAAAGCTTAATGCGAATTGGACATGGTTTTGACGTACACGCTTTTGGCGGTGAAGGCCCAATCATCATTGGCGGGGTACGCATTCCTTATGAAAAAGGGCTGCTGGCCCACTCCGACGGCGACGTCGCGCTGCATGCGCTGACCGACGCGCTGCTTGGCGCCGCGGCGCTGGGCGATATCGGCAAGCTGTTCCCCGATACCGATCCGGCGTTTAAAGGCGCCGATAGCCGCGAACTGCTGCGCGAAGCATGGCGCCGCATTCAGGCCAAGGGCTATACGCTCGGCAACGTCGACGTCACGATTATTGCCCAGGCGCCGAAAATGCTGCCGCATATTCCGCAGATGCGCGTCTTTATCGCTGAGGATCTCGGCTGCCATATGGACGACGTCAACGTGAAAGCGACCACCACCGAGAAGCTCGGCTTCACCGGCCGCGGGGAAGGGATCGCCTGCGAAGCGGTTGCGCTGCTGCGTAAGGCCGACAAATGATCGCCTTTGACCAACTGACCTGGCTGCACGGCAAGCCGCAGAGCAGTGGGCTGCTGAAAGCCAATCCGGAAGATTTTCTGGTGGTGGAAGATCTGGGCTTTGCCCCGGACGGCGACGGCGAACACGTGCTGGTGCGGATCCTGAAAAACGGCTGCAATACGCGCTTTGTCGCCGACGCGCTGGCAAAATTCCTTAAGATCCACGCCCGTGAAGTGAGCTTCGCCGGGCAAAAGGATAAGCACGCGGTCACCGAGCAGTGGCTGTGCGCCCGGGTGCCCGGCAAAGAGATGCCGGACCTGAGCAAATTTCAGCTCGAGGGCTGCCAGGTACTGGAATATGCTCGCCATAAGCGTAAGCTGCGTTTAGGCGCGCTGAAAGGCAACCAGTTTACCGTGATCCTGCGCGAGATTAGCGATCGCCAGGACGTGGAGACGCGTCTGCAGGCCATCGCTGAACGGGGAGTGCCGAACTATTTCGGCGCGCAGCGCTTTGGCATTGGCGGCAGTAACCTGCAGGGCGCCCTGCGCTGGGCGGAGAGCGGCGCGCCAGTGCGCGATCGCAATAAGCGCAGTTTTTGGTTGTCGGCAGCCCGCAGCGCGTTGTTTAATCAGCAAGTGAGTATTAGATTAAAAAAAACGGAATTTAATCAGGTCGTTGATGGCGATGCGCTACAATTAGCGGGGCGCGGGAGCTGGTTTGTCGTCACACCGGAAGAACTCGAGGTTTCGCAGGCGCGGGTGCATAACCGCGAACTGATGATTACGGCCACGCTGCCGGGCAGCGGCGACTGGGGAAGCCAGCGCGACGCCCTGGCTTTCGAGCAGGCCGCGATCGCCGAGGAAACCGCGTTGCAGGCGCTGCTGGTACGGGAGAAAGTCGAGGCGGCGCGCCGGGCGATGCTTCTCTATCCACAGCAGCTCAGCTGGAACTGGTGGGATGACGTAACCGTTGAACTGCGTTTCTGGCTGCCGGCGGGCAGCTTCGCCACCAGCGTGGTCAGGGAGCTTATCAATACAACGGGTGACTATGCGAATATTGCTGAGTAACGATGACGGGATCCATGCGCCGGGGATACAGACCCTGGCGAAGGCCTTAAGGGAGTTTGCCGAGGTCCAGGTGGTTGCACCCGATCGTAACCGCAGCGGGGCCTCAAATTCGCTGACGCTGGAATCGTCCCTGCGTACGTTTACCTTTGAAAATGGCGACATCGCCGTCCAGATGGGCACCCCGACCGACTGTGTCTATCTCGGCGTGAACGCGCTGATGCGCCCGCGTCCGGACATCGTGGTTTCCGGCATTAATGCCGGCCCCAACCTGGGTGACGACGTCATCTATTCCGGCACCGTGGCCGCGGCGATGGAAGGCCGTCATCTGGGGTTCCCCGCGCTGGCCGTGTCGCTGAACGGCTATCAGCATTACGATACCGCCGCGGCGGTAACCTGCACCATTCTGCGCGCCCTAAGCCGCGAGCCGCTGCGTACCGGGCGGATCCTTAACATCAACGTACCGGATCTCCCGCTTGATCAAATCAAGGGCATTCGCGTGACCCGCTGCGGCAACCGCCATCCGGCCGACCAGGTGATCCCGCAAAAAGATCCGCGCGGCAACACCCTGTACTGGATTGGTCCGCCGGGCGATAAGCGCGATGCCGGGCCGGGCACCGATTTTGCGGCAGTGGATGAAGGCTATGTTTCCGTGACGCCATTGCACGTCGATTTAACCGCCCATCAGGCGCATGAGGTGGTCACCGATTGGCTGGAACGTGTCGGGGTTGACAGGCAATGGTAAGTAAACGTGTTGAAAGTTTGTTGAATCAACTGCGCACGCAGGGCATCGTCGATGAACGTGTCCTCGAGGCGATCGCGCTGGTCCCGCGCGAAAAGTTTGTTGATGAAGCCTTTGAACATAAAGCGTGGGAAAACACCGCGCTGCCGATTGGCCAGGGGCAGACCATCTCCCAGCCGTATATGGTGGCGCGGATGACCGAGCTGCTGACGCTGACGCCGGAGTCGCGGGTGCTGGAGATCGGCACCGGTTCCGGCTACCAGACGGCCATCCTGGCGCATCTGGTGCATCACGTATGCTCGGTAGAGCGAATTAAGAGTTTACAGTGGCAGGCGCGTCGTCGCCTGAAACAACTTGATTTACATAATGTTTCAACCCGTCATGGCGATGGGTGGCAAGGTTGGCAGGCGCGGGCGCCGTTTGATGCCATTATTGTGACGGCGGCGCCGCCGGAAATACCGACCGCGCTGCTGGCGCAGCTGGATGATGACGGCGTGCTGGTGCTGCCGGTCGGCGAAGAGCATCAGTTTCTCAAACGGATCCGTCGTCGGGGCAACGAATTTATCATTGATACCGTCGAGGCCGTTCGCTTTGTTCCCCTGGTGAAGGGGGAGCTGGCCTGAGACCCGGATTATTCCAGGTTTTTTTTGCCTGACTTTAGGCGTAGGGTGGACACATTTTTCAGTGTCCTGGCCGGGCGCCGCCCGGTAAGCAAGATATTGGCAGTTAACATATTCCTGGGGGATAAATGAGCGCGGGAAGCACCAAATTTACCGTCAGCCGTATTGCGGCTCTTTCACTGGTTTCACTCTGGCTGGCCGGGTGTACCAACACCAATAATCCGCCTGCGCCGGTTAGCTCTGCCGGCGGCGCCGCCTCTTCCAGCACCAACTCCGGCATGCTGATTACGCCGCCACCCTCCGGCGTCAAGTCCGCTCCTCAGGCGCAGCCGATTCAGCCGATGCAGACCCAGACCACTCAGCCGCAGCCGGCGCCGGTGGCGCAGGAGCCGGTACAGACGGTAAATGGCCGGATCGTTTACAACCGCAAATATGGCGATATTCCGAAAGGTAGCTATACCGGCGGCAGTACCTATACGGTAAAACGCGGCGACACGCTATTCTATATCGCCTGGGTCACCGGCAACGATTTCCGCGACCTGGCGCAACGCAACAATATCCCGGCCCCGTACGCGCTGAACGTGGGGCAGGTACTGCAGGTCGGTAACGCCTCAGGCCAGCCGATCACCGGCGAAAACGCCGTTTCTCAGGCCAGCGCCAGAGCGAGCGGCGGTGCGACGACCAGCACAACTTCTGCACAAAAATCGACCGCGGTGGTTGCTTCACAACCGACTATTACGTATTCTGAATCTTCAGGTGAACAGAGTGCTACCAAGATGTTGCCTAATAATAAACCAGCGACCACGACCACAACGGTTGTCGCGCCGGTGACGGCACCAACAACGGTGAGCACAACCCAGCCGACTGCAAGCAGTACGTCAACCAGTTCGCCGATCTCAGCATGGCGCTGGCCGACTGATGGCAAGGTTATCGAGAACTTTAGCGGCGCGGAAGGCGGCAATAAAGGTATCGATATTGCAGGCAGTAAGGGACAGGCTATTGTCGCGACCGCCGATGGGCGCGTCGTCTATGCCGGTAACGCACTGCGCGGCTACGGTAATCTTATTATCATCAAACACAACGATGATTACCTGAGTGCCTACGCTCATAACGATACCATGCTGGTTCGGGAGCAACAGGAAGTCAAAGCGGGGCAGAAAATCGCTACCATGGGTAGCACCGGAACCAGCTCAACAAGATTACATTTTGAAATTCGTTACAAGGGGAAATCCGTCAACCCGCTGCAGTACTTACCGCAGCGATAATTTGGCAAAGTACGGATAAGCGAAGCATCAGCTAACAGGCGCCAGGGCGGTGTCTACGTTCCTCTCGCAGAGAGGGCAGGGGAAATCGTCCAGGCGTCGTTTGTTGATGTGCCGTGGAAGGTGCTTTGCTCAGGGATCACGGGTAGGAGCCACCTTTATGAGTCAGAATACGCTGAAAGTTCATGATTTAAATGAAGACGCGGAATTTGATGAGAACGGAATTGAGGTTTTCGACGAGAAAGCCTTAGTAGAAGAGGAACCCAGTGATAGCGATCTGGCTGAGGAAGAGCTGCTGTCGCAAGGCGCAACCCAGCGCGTACTTGACGCCACTCAGCTTTATCTTGGAGAGATTGGTTATTCCCCACTGCTGACCGCGGAAGAGGAAGTCTATTTCGCGCGTCGCGCACTGCGTGGTGATGTCGCTTCACGCCGTCGCATGATTGAAAGTAACTTGCGTCTGGTGGTGAAGATTGCCCGTCGTTACAGCAATCGTGGTCTGGCGTTGCTGGATCTGATTGAAGAAGGTAACCTCGGCCTGATCCGCGCCGTTGAGAAGTTTGACCCGGAACGTGGGTTCCGTTTTTCGACCTACGCGACCTGGTGGATCCGCCAGACTATTGAACGGGCGATCATGAACCAAACCCGTACGATCCGTTTGCCGATCCATATTGTTAAAGAGCTGAACGTCTATCTGCGTACCGCGCGCGAGTTGTCCCATAAGCTGGACCACGAGCCTAGCGCGGAAGAGATCGCCGAACAGCTGGACAAACCGGTCGATGACGTCAGCCGTATGCTGCGTCTGAACGAGCGCATCACCTCCGTGGATACTCCGCTGGGTGGCGATTCAGAAAAAGCGCTGCTGGATATTCTGGCCGATGAGAAAGAGAACGGCCCGGAAGACACCACGCAGGACGATGATATGAAGCAAAGTATCGTCAAATGGCTGTTCGAACTGAACGCCAAGCAGCGTGAAGTTCTGGCACGTCGTTTTGGTCTGCTGGGTTATGAAGCTGCCACGCTGGAGGATGTGGGCCGTGAAATTGGCCTGACCCGCGAACGCGTGCGGCAGATCCAGGTGGAAGGTCTGCGTCGCCTGCGGGAAATTCTGCAGGGACAGGGGCTGAATATCGAAGCGCTCTTCCGCGAATAAGACGTTTTCTGTCAAAAAGGCCCCCTCGAAAGTCGGGGCCTTTTTCTTTGGGCTAGCCGAGGCGGGTTTCCTGCAGATGGCGCCAGACAATTTTCCCTTCCGCGTGCTGAAAAATCGCCGTCGACCAGCGAACGTTCTGGCTGCTATCCGCCAGCGTTTGGCTTTCACGATATAGCACTGCGGCGCCGTCGTGCCACTCGCTGATGATTTCCATCTGATCCACTACGATATCTAACCCCGGACGGCTGCCGCCGGCGTGGTGGAAAAAACGGCTCACCGTTGGGTAGTCCATCTTCTCACCGCTCAAGGGGATCATGGTAAAATCGGCGGCAAAACGCTTCATCAGCGCCTCAGCGCTTCCTTCGCCATGGCTTAACCAGCGTTCGATAAGGACATGGGCATCAAGGACTTCCTGCAGATAAGGATTCATGACTTCTCCAGAGTGGTGTGCAGGCGATGGATAATCGCCCGATTATTCAGCCGCAGGCAAAACAGCAGCGGCAACAGGGTAATGACGGCGGCGCTAATAAATACCCCCTGCCAGGCGTAGGCCGGCGGGAATACCCTCAGCAGCAGGGCGAGCAGGGCGCTGCCGGCAAAGAAGCTGAGCTGGCGGTTAAGATTCCATAGCGCGCTGGCGTCAGGCATCTCTTCGGCAGGCGTATGCAGGAAAGCGCTGCTTTGCGCGGTGCTGCTGCATAAGCTGCCTCCGCCGCCCATCAGCGTAAAGGCCAGAATCAACAGCGCCAGCGGGCTGTCCGTATCGCTCTTCAGCAGCAGCATGATCCCCATCGCCTGAAGCAGGCAGCCGATGACGACCAGCGGCCGGGGCCCGAAGCGGTTGAAATATCTGCCGGTAAAAGTGATGGCGGCAAACGAGGCCAGCGACCAGGGCACCATCAGGGCACCGATTGCCCCCGGCGCCATCCCGGTGACGCGTTGCAGGTAGTACATCCCCACCACGTTGACGCCAATAAACATCCCCGGCACGCAGAGGTAGATCAGCATCGCGAAGCGCAGCAGGGGATCGGCCAGCAGCGACAGTGGAAGAAAGCGAGTCGGGCGAACCGGACCGGGGGTGTCGTTCAGCCATCGCACCGCCAGCACAAAGGTTAGCAGAGCCACAGGCAGGCTGGCGAAAAAGACCCAGCGCCAGCTGAACGCCTCGACTAACAGGCCGCCGATCGCCGGCGAGCAGGCGGGGGCCAGCAGGCCGACCAGCATCACCGCCGCCGACAGCTTCGCCCGCTCATGCGGCTGAAACAGCGGCCACGTCAGCGCCTGGCCGAGGGGGATTAACAGCCCGCCGCCCATCCCCTGCAGCGTCCGCCATAAAATCAGTTCGCTCAGGCTGTTGGCAAGCCCTGCCGCCAGCGCGCCGAGGCTGAACAGCCCCAGCGAGAGTAAAAACAGCCGTTTCGCCCCCCAGCGCTCGCTGAGCCAGGCGCTGAACGGCACAACGACCGTCAGACCGAGAATATAGGCATTACTGACCCACGCCAGCTGCGAGACGGAAACCGCCAGCGCGCGGCTGATTGCCGGAAAGGCGATGCTGGCGATAAACATATTGATCAAATCGAGAAAAAAGCCGAACAGAAAAACGGTGGCAACGCGGTGGCGGTAGGTCATGGTTCACTCCCTCAGACAGGCGGCTACTGTAAACCTGCCGCAGCGAGGGATAAACGGGACTAATCGGGATATACTGTCTGAATATTTTTGACAATCATCCGGACGACGATGCTTAATCTTCAGCGCGTGACCATGTTTATCGCCGTGGTAGATGCCGGCAGTTTCACCCAGGCCGCAGCGGCGCTGGGGCAGACCAAGGCGGTGGTCAGCTTTAACGTACGGCAGCTGGAAAATGAGCTGGGGGTGACGCTGCTGCTGCGTTCGACGCGGCGTTTGCGGCTCACTGACGCCGGGGTGCTGTTCTATCAGCGCGGGGTGGCGCTCCTGAACGCGGCGGAAAATCTCCAGGATGAAGTGCGGGCCAGCCATAGCGGCTTAAGCGGGGAGCTACGGATCACCACCACGCCGGAGTATGGCGCGCAGGTTATCATTCCAGCGCTGGCCGCGTTCGCCCGTCGTCATCCGGCGCTGCGGGTGCGCCACGTCTCCTCCTCCCATCATGCCGACCTCATTTCAGAACGATTTGACGTGGCGATACGCCTCGGTACGCTGGCCGATTCCCGCTATCGGGCGACGCGGATAGCCAGTTTCGCGATCCTGCCCGTCGCCTCTCCGGCCTGGCTGGCAAGCCATCCGGTGCAGACGCTGTCCGATCTGGCGCAAGCTGAGTGGATTATTCACGAGCGCCTGCCGACGCCGCTGCGCTGGCAGCTGCGCACGGATCACCAGACAGAGGTGGATTTCGCGATAGCCAGCGCGCCGCGGTTTTCTGCTGATAGCGCTACGGCGCTGATGAGCTTTGCTCTGGCGGGATGCGGCGTCGCCTTGCTGCCCGCATGGCTGGTAGTCAAAAAGGTGGCGCAGCGGGAGCTGGTGCCGCTCCTGCCGGAATACCATTTCCCACAGCAGGGCGTGTATGCCCTTTATCCCGACTCGCAGCATTTGCCGACCCGGGTGCGGGCATTTATTGACTTCCTGCGCGAGAAGGTCGGTTAAGCGCCCGTTCAGGGCGCCATCATTTTGTGCACCAGCCGGGAGAACTGCTCGCGCTCGTCATCGCTCAGGCGGCCGAGAAACTCGTCATCGACCTCATTGCCCTGCGGAATGGAACGGTTAAGCAACGCCTCGCCTTCGTCGGTCAGATAGACAAAACGGCGGCGTTTATCGGCCGGATCGTGCTCCCGGCGCACCAGGCCGCGCGCTTCCATTCGGCTGAGCATCTCCGCCAGCGTAGCCTTGGTGCTGACCGCCGCTTCAATCAGCGCCACCTGTTCGATCCCGGGGTGCTCCGCTACCGAGCGCATCACCGCATACTGAGGTTTAGTCAGGTCCGGCAACGCCTGCTGCCAGCGGGCGGTATGCTGTTGAAAAAGCTGGCGCAGCAGGTGGAATGCTTCGTTTCGTAACTCCATGAATACTCCGTAACAAAACTGTCACCTCTATGATAGCCGTTCGTACGCCTTTTTATACCCTTTCTGCGTTTTGATTAAAAATGCGCACGTATACGAACGATCTTGCCAATAAGAGCTGGAGGGGGTAGTTTAAATATAAAGTTCGTACACGAACAAAAGTAATGAGGTCTGGAATGAAACTGATTATTGGGATGACGGGGGCCACCGGGGCACCGCTTGGGGTGGCATTGCTGCAGGCGCTGCGCGATATGCCGGAGGTGGAAACCCATCTGGTGATGTCGAAATGGGCCAAAACCACCATCGAGCTGGAAACGCCCTGGACGGCGCGCGAAGTGGCCGCGCTGGCGGACTTTTCCCACAGCCCGGCAGACCAGGCCGCCACCATCTCATCCGGTTCATTTCGTACCGACGGCATGATCGTTATTCCCTGCAGTATGAAAACGCTTGCAGGCATTCGCGCGGGTTATGCCGAAGGGCTGGTGGGCCGCGCGGCGGACGTGGTGCTCAAAGAGGGGCGCAAGCTGGTGTTGGTCCCGCGGGAAATGCCGCTCAGCACGATCCATCTGGAGAACATGCTGGCGCTGTCCCGCATGGGCGTGGCGATGGTCCCGCCGATGCCAGCTTACTACAACCACCCGGAGACGGTTGACGATATCACCAACCATATTGTGACCCGGGTGCTGGATCAGTTTGGCCTCGACTATCACAAAGCGCGCCGCTGGAACGGCTTGCGCACGGCAGAACAATTTGCACAGGAGATCGAATAATGGCTTTTGATGATTTGCGCAGCTTTTTGCAGGCGCTGGATGACCAGGGACAACTGCTGAAAATCAGCGAAGAGGTGAACGCTGAGCCCGATCTGGCGGCGGCCGCCCA
>NZ_GL882824.1:64751-66333 GCF_000195655.1 Klebsiella sp. MS 92-3 | reverse complement strand
CGGGGGGCGGCCGCCAATGCGACCGGACGCATCGGCGACGGTGCCCCGGCGCTGTGGTTCGATAATATTCGCGGCTTTAACGACGCTCGCGTGACGATGAACACCATCGGCTCGTGGCAGAACCATGCCATCTCGCTGGGCCTGCCGCCTAACACGCCGGTGAAAAAGCAGATTGATGAGTTCATTCGCCGCTGGGATAACTTCCCGGTGACGCCAGAGCGCCGCGCCAACCCGGCGTGGGCGGAAAATACTGTTGATGGCGATGATATCAACCTGTTCGATATTCTGCCGCTGTTCCGCCTCAACGATGGTGACGGCGGTTTCTACCTCGATAAAGCCTGTGTCGTTTCGCGCGATCCGCTGGATAAAGATAACTTCGGTAAGCAAAACGTCGGTATCTACCGCATGGAAGTGAAAGGCAAGCGCAAGCTCGGCCTGCAGCCGGTACCGATGCACGATATCGCGCTGCATCTGCACAAAGCGGAAGAGCGTGGGGAAGATCTGCCGATCGCCATTACCCTCGGTAACGACCCGATTATTACCCTGATGGGCGCCACGCCGCTGAAATACGATCAGTCTGAATATGAGATGGCTGGCGCGCTGCGCGAGAGCCCGTATCCCATCGCTACCGCGCCGCTGACCGGCTTTGACGTACCCTGGGGTTCGGAAGTGATCCTCGAAGGGGTCATTGAAGGGCGTAAGCGTGAGATCGAGGGGCCGTTCGGTGAATTTACCGGTCACTACTCCGGCGGTCGTAACATGACGGTAGTGCGTATCGACAAAGTTTCTTATCGCAGCAAACCGATTTTTGAATCGCTCTACCTCGGTATGCCGTGGACCGAGATTGACTATCTGATGGGCCCGGCGACCTGCGTACCGCTGTATCAGCAGCTGAAGGCCGAATTTCCGGAGGTGCAGGCGGTCAACGCCATGTACACCCATGGTCTGCTGGCGATCATCTCCACCAAAAAACGCTACGGCGGTTTTGCCCGCGCGGTGGGCCTGCGGGCGATGACCACTCCCCACGGCCTCGGCTATGTGAAGATGGTGATCATGGTTGATGAAGACGTCGACCCGTTCAACCTGCCGCAGGTGATGTGGGCGCTCTCCTCGAAGGTTAACCCGGCGGGAGACCTGGTGCAGTTGCCGAACATGTCGGTCCTTGAACTTGACCCAGGCTCCAGCCCGGCAGGCATTACCGACAAACTGATTATCGACGCCACCACTCCGGTTGCGCCGGACCTTCGCGGTCACTACAGCCAGCCGGTGCAGGATCTGCCGGAAACCAAAGCCTGGGCTGAAAAACTGACCGCTATGCTGGCCAACCGTAAATAAGGAGAAGAAGATGATTTGTCCACGTTGCGCCGATGAAAAGATTGAAGTCATGGCGACCTCGCCGGTGAAAGGGGTCTGGACCGTGTATCAGTGCCAGCACTGTCTTTACACCTGGCGAGATACCGAGCCGCTGCGCCGCACCAGCCGCGAACACTATCCGGAAGCGTTCCGCATGACGCAGAAAGATATCGATGAGGCGCCGCAGGTGCCGCACGTACCGCCGCTATTGCCGGAAGATAAGCGTTAA
>NZ_GL882824.1:64041-64601 GCF_000195655.1 Klebsiella sp. MS 92-3 | reverse complement strand
CTAAGTCGGGCCTTTTTTATATTTAGTACAATTATGGAAATTATTTTTTCATTAAATTAAAAAATTACGTGAAGGGTTAATATACCGGGATGACTTTGCGAGCCTGCATCCAGATTATTATAAATTCCGTCTGATTAATTCCTTGCAGATAAATTTCACGCCCTGACGAGTGTAGAATTGCGGCGGGTGCTTGAGGCTGTCTGGCCTTGAGCATTACCAGGCCCCCAGACAGACGAAAGCCCCAGGAGATATTTCTATCAACTGAGGCTAGCGAATGAACATAGACAATTCAGATGTTAGTCTCTTCTTTGCAGGGAGGCAAAATATGCCCTTGTGGCAATCATCGTACTCTGTATTACGGTACTGGGATTTACGCTGTTGGTGCACAGCTCACTATGCGAGCTGAGTATTAAAGAGCGTAATATTGAGTTTAAAGCTGTTCTCGCTTACGAATCGAAGAAGTAACATCCGCGCGAGGGCAACCCCGCGTATGGGTTGTCAGGACGCATCCTCTAGCACCCATTTTTTTGTTTACTAAAACGGCAGCGCTTCACAGCGCT